>CALGLR010000100.1 GCA_937959395.1 uncultured Flavobacteriaceae bacterium
CAGTTTTTGGAGTAGACTTCTTTATTCTCCTAAACCCGAATCTGAAAAAAGATTCCATTTAATAAAGGCAATGCACTCTTTAATGAGTTCATTAGTAAAATCAAATTTATATAAAAAAATGATTGAAAAAACATTTTATGAGTTTTTTTAGTCTTTCTAGCCTACATATCTATTAATAAAATTTAGAAATTATAGTTTAATTCCACAGTTTCTCAAATCGACTACTTACAATTCTAGTATAATTCACTGTATGTTTTGGGTCTCTATGGCCCAAATAATCTTGAATTAATCTCAAATCATATCCTTTATTAGCTAAATAAAAACCACAAGAATGCCTTAAAGTATGTGGGTGAATATTTTTAAGAGAAGTTTTTTCTGCGGCAGTTTTAATTATATAATTTACGGCTTGTCTTGTAAGAGGTAATTTTCTTTCATTAACAAAAAGCCAAGGTAAATGATCTTTACGAGCTCTTAAATAACGTTTTATTGCACGGAGCTCATCCCCTACTATTGGATGTTCTACAGATAATCCATTTTTAAGCCTTTCTATCCATAGTCTGGATTCTTTAAGGTTTACATCTGTAAGATTTATATTAATAGCTTCAGAAACTCTTAAGCCATGCCTATACATCATTAGCAATAACAAATAATTCCTGATTGGATATCTACTTTGTTTTGAAGCTTCTAATAATTCTTTTACTTCTGCATTACTAAGAAAATTCTTAGAGCGCTCGTGAGCATCTGTAGTCTTTTTTTGATTACTCTTTACATTTCGCCCTTTGGTCATAATTTTTAAGTATCTAAGTAGGTCAATGGATTCAAAGTTGTAAATGATCTACTCTTTACAAAATACACTTTTTGTAAAGAGTTAATCTAAATTAATCATTTGATAG
The DNA here is from genome assembly GCA_937959395.1 of uncultured Flavobacteriaceae bacterium. Lineage (GTDB taxonomy): Bacteria > Bacteroidota > Bacteroidia > Flavobacteriales > Flavobacteriaceae > JAHDGB01. Next base: position 894 of record CALGLR010000100.1, read on the forward strand.
TTTTCAATATTATTCATCAATTCAGAATAATTATCTGTTCGTTTAAAAATCTTTCTAATAATTTTTATATCATTAACTCCTTTTTTTAAGCATATATTTTTTGCTTCGGTAAATGATATTGATGGTAGGTTTTCAAACATTTGAATTCGTCTAAATACTTCAGGAATACCAACCACTTTACTAGCTTTCCATTTTAATAAATTGTCATAAAAATATTCAGGCCCAGAAAGTATAATTCCCATTTTATCTTGAGTTTGATCTCGCAATTCATGAACGTACTCTAACTGCGAGGGTTTAAATTTTCCTGCTTCATCTATTATAAGTAGACAATTTTCTTTTGCTAAATTTATTTTTTCTATTATTAAATTAATGATTACGTATAGTGACAAATTAATAGCATCCCCTTCATAACCAATAGATCTAAGTAAGCTAATATAAAATTCTTTTGAAGTCATACTTTTTCTAACTGTAATATATATGACGTTTTTAAATTTATTTTTATAATATTTTAAACCAACTGTTTTTCCTGCTCCGGTATAACCAATTATGGCATACATCTTTCGTTTTTTTTGAGCGATAGAACATATCTCATAAATAATATTGAAATTTACAGTAGTAAAAATCTCCATTCTATTCTTTAGTTTTTAAAGTTTTCATTCTTCTTCCTTTTACCTTATTATATATGTTATTGGTAATATTAGTATCAGCTATTTTTTTCTTAAGCATTCTTTTTTTTCTTATTGAAATCAAATCGGAAATTAAGCGCTTATCTTCATCTTTATCAATCAAATTTTGTATCGTATTATTTTCAAATAAGATTGGTATAGATTCTAATTCATCCAGAACTTCATCAGCCTCTTTCACAGCATTATCAAATAATTTTTGCATTCGATCTCTTTGCTTTTTATTGAACTCCTTAATTTTAATCATATCTTTCTTATTTGGTATAATGTTTATAGGATTATCAGCCGTCAAACTTGCTAAATAATTATTATCATGAATATCAAATAAGTAAATTACAATTGGGTCATTATAATCATATTTAACAATTATAGTTTTATTGTTTAATGAGTTTGAAAGGTTTAAATTATTGATGGTATAGGTATAAACTCTTTTGTTTATTTGAATTCTGACCATAGAACGGGATATTTTTATTCTTTTAGAACTATAAAATAAATCTGCTATTTTATAGCTAGTAAAAACTTCTTTTTTATGTAAGAATCGTGAATAATCCAATTCATTAACTTTTTTTAAGTTATATGAATTAATGGCCTTAGCTATAACATCTACTAAACCTTGTTTATCTCTTAAATTGTTATAATGTTTATAATATTGTTCTAATTCTTTATAAGCTCTTTTACCTGCTGTTTTTGTTTTAATTCCAAAGCCAAGGTTGCCAAAAATTCTATTTAAGTAATAGGATTGGAAGGTTGAAAACCATCTTTCGACATGTCCTTTGTCCCTTGGGTTTCTTGGAGATGCTGCCCTTACATGGACACCATAGTTAGCTACTTTTTCTTTGAAAGTTAAAAACTCTTTTTTTCTATAACCTGAATGATTATCAATAACAATTTGTTTAGGTATAATTTTAAACTCTTTGAATGCTTTATGCAAAGATTCCATTATCATAATATAATTTTCACTTTCAGAAAAGGAGTGACCTATTATTTTTCTTGAAAAAACATCCATAATAACACATAAATATAAATAACATATTTTGCCTTCATCTGAGCTATAGTAAGGAATATTAATTCTAGTAGAATCCACTTGGTACAAATCTCCAATTTCAGCTGGTTCATTTCTAGTTAAATAAGGGAGTAAATTGTTTTTTGAAAACTCCTCCCCTTTTCTTAAAATATCTAACTGATTTTGAATTTTGTTGTTTTTTAAATAAAGACAAACACTAGAATATGATATTTTTTTAAACCCTCTAGAAATTAATTCTTCGTTAACCATTTCTGTGATTTGAACCCTATTATAGTTTTTAGGATTCATATAATAATACTTTATGCTCTTTTTAGCTAGATCAGAAAGCTTATAACTATTTCGCCCAAATCTTTTAAAATCATGAACTAAAGTAGAAGGAATATCATCCTTTTGTGCTAAAAGTAATTTCTGAGTGAAATACTCATAATTTTCGGTCCAAAATATCGCTTCCTTAAATTGCATATAAACTTTGTGTATAAGTTTTATATTGTAGTTTTTAGAAGATTTTAATTTTATGCAATCTGAGATTAATGAATGAGTTTTAGCAAAAGTTATCCTATTTTTTGTGTCCAAAAAAAACATAGTATAATAAGGTACAAATTGTTTCCAAGCTACTTCATTAAACCAAGAGTTTTGAAGTATTAAATTAATCTCACGAAGCTTTTGTTCTTCTTCATTATGATTTAATCGTTTACAGATCTCAACTATTTCTGACTTTATTATTGGAAGTCCTATTTTTAATAAAATCTTTTTCGGAATCGTAGAAAACTTAACCCATTTAATTTTCGATACTGCATCTTTGTAATGATGGTAGTAAGCAGAGCCTCCACTATTAAATTTGGAAAAATTGTTGTTTAAAGTTCTCTTATTAAATCCATGATTTATTAAAAATTCTTAAGATATGAATAATTCTGAATTAATGTGTTTAAGAAAAATAGCCATAATTATTATTTTTAAAATCAAACACAGGTACACATAAAACACTAAAATAAAGATAGTTATAATTTATTAAAATATTAATGTGAAAGAGTATTTAACAAATTCAATTTAAAGTAGTTGATAAATAATTTAATATTTTAAATTGAAATTATAAAAAGAAAATATGGCGTTTTAATATTTTAATTTCCATTTTGTGAAAATTAAAATATAACCAAAAACCCTACAAAAGCTGACTTATTTATATATTTATGAAAATTCCATTAATTAAGGTTTTAAATTGAACTTAACAAAATTAAGTAAATTCTAGTAATATTTAAAAGGCAAAACCAAATACAAAAGAGATTATTCCGCCATCATTACTAGAATAATAACCAGCATTTAAAGTAAAAGTTTCTAAACCACTAATCCAAAACGAACCACCAATACTATTATGCCACTTATTAGATGTATCATTTTCGATCCAAACCCTACCATAATCAAAACCTCCAGTTACTCCATATTTCATAGGAATAATACCATTATTAATATCACCAATTTTAAATCTTAAATCTGTACTATGAAATGCTGAATACTTTCCTATAAAGCGTTCTTTTCTGTAACCACGAAGATTTTTAGCTCCTCCTAATTGTGCTGCATGATACAATTCAAAATCATCACCTAGAATAGCTTCTCCACCTAATTTAGTAGCGAATACTATACAGGCACTGTTATTTAATTTATGGTTTATCGCTATATGTGGTTTTACATAACTAAAAGTATTCTTTTCACTAGCACCATAGATAGCTGCTTTGTAACCAGCTGTAATACCTACATCTAATCCCATTGTTGGGTAAGCAATGTTATTTTTGTTTTTAAACGTATAATTTATTTCACTTCCTGCATAAACTTGCTTTTCAAAAACGGTAGCATTTGGAGGTGAACTATTAATAAATCTATTCGGAACATTTTTAACCTCAAAAGATTCTATTAGAGGCTTAAAATAAAAGGAACCTCCATTTCGTCCTCTCCATATTAAAGAAATGGAAGCACTCCATTCTCTTATGCTTATTCTATTAAAATCTAGCGCTACATCGTCTTTATCGTAAGTGGTATCATTACCAAAACCAAAAAAGTTTTGTGCAAAGTTTGGGCTCGTAAATTTTCCTTCTACTCCAAAATTCCACTTATGAAAAATATTTGAAAATTCTCCTATATAAGAAAGGTCATAACCCGAATTACCTGTGTAAAATGCTGCACTAATACTGTGTCTATATGTGAATGGATTACGTTGAAGCCCAAAAAATGAAAAATTATTTTGAATCCCAATTTTTACACCATCATCAGGGTTTAATCCCAATAATGGCAGTATTTGGTTAGAATTATGCCTTACTTTTTTGTGATCATAATTGTTTATATTATAATCATCCACTAACCATTTTTTTGATTTTTTATTTACGATTGTATTTTCTTTACTCTTATAATCATAAAGCTTTACTTTTTTAGTATTTTTAAAATCGTATATGTCATTTTTCTTTCCACCAACGATTCTTATTTTAATAAGGTTATCTCCTTCTCCATCTACTACAAAAGTATCTTTTCCATCCAGACCATAAATCCATATTTCTTTGGTAATATCTTGAGTAAACGTTCTATTCAAAAGGCCTAGCTTTTTTCGATCTACCTTAATAGACGTTTCTCCATTTGGAAGACGTGTTATAGTGAATTTATCAGATTTTTGAGTCCCAACTATAACCTCGAATTTATTTAGATATTCATAATAATTTTTTGCTATACTCATTAAATTAGCTCGTCTTCTCTTAAGTTTTTCTTTTATATCAGAAATAACTTCTCCTCTTATTTCTGGAGGAAAAGCCTCAAAAGCTTTTTCAATAGCTTCATCACTCAAGTTGTCTTGTATATATTGAGCTTGATTTTCCCATTCATCCCATCCTGAGGCATTAACTAATATTAAATCTAAATGATATGGAGAAAAGGCTAACCATTTTACACTTCTAATATCATCATTATAAGTCTGCATTTTACGTAAAACTGGTATAGATCGTGTTAAAAAAGAAATAAGTGTTCCATCATATTTTGGAAATACTTGATCTCTATCTCTAGGAATAGGCTTATAATATGATGTTCCATTTTTATTATTGAATAATGCCCAGCGCCATTGGTCTTCATGTCTGTCCCAATCGCCTATAAGCATATCAAAAAGTCTCGCTTTAATATATGAAGGTTCGTCAACCACAGATTTTCCAGATTTATGAATCTCTTGTAACACATCTGCAGTACTCAATATTTTTTTTGGCTTTCCAAAACTTTTTAATTCCGTTTGAGTGCTTCCCACATGTTCTTCTATCATATATAACTCATCTCCAAAATCTTCATTAAATACACCTAATGTTTTTTGCTTAGGAATGTAATATAGTTTAGGATTAGTGTAATTAACCCCTACTGCTTTTGATAGATCTCCAATTATAAATGGAGCGTATGGGTTTGATGTTGTATAGAAATCTGACAAAAACTTATCAATAGCTGTATCGTCTAATGTATTATCTAAATATTTATCTGGAAAGGCATTAGCTTGAAGAAATTTAGTGGTACTCTTTCTCATAGCGCGCATTACAAATTGTTTACCTTCTTTATCTACCAATCGAAGAGATTTTGATGCCTGCCCCCCTCCTCTTTTTATAGGAGAAAGCCCACCCATTAATGTGTCTAATAATACAACTGGAACTTTTACATCCGTTCCATAAAAGGCTCTATAATGTTCTCCCCAAAGTGTTTTGTAAAGACTACTTTTATGTGTCTCCTCTTTAGTGTAGATTGAAGCAGATTGTGTTTCGGGGAATTTGTCTTTGAAGGTATCGTTTGTTTCTTTACCATTTTCATGACCTTTTAGAATCGTAGATTTAAAAACTTCATTAGAAACACCATTTTTAATGGTATAATAATTAACGATTACCACACCATTATTATCAATTTCTAACTTTGCATAACCCTTTTCTGCTATACCAAAATCACCTTCATTAACATTACCAATATTTTTAGTTTTCCCAGCAGCTCCACTTATAATTTGTGGTACACCATTATTTATGTATTGTAAATTTTTATCTTTTCCTGAAATAAAAATGATATTATCTGCTCCTTGTGCAATAGTTTTTAATCTGTTTCTCAGTTTCCTATATTCCTTATTCTGAAAATCTTGTTCATTTATTCCACCAGTATTACTTAATAATCCCTGTCTTGTATTTGTTTCAATGGGATGATGCAATGCTACAAGAATTATTTTACCATAAGCTTTCTTTATTCTATTTTCAAATTCTAAAAAGAAAAGAGTCCTGTTTTTAATTTCACTATCATCGTTTATGTAGGTATCTTTATTCCAATCTTCTAAAAACCATTGAGAATCTACTGTAATAAGAACTATATTTTCAGAAATATTCTTATGTTTTGTTGCTTCGCTAGCGTCTGGATAGAATTTTGAATTACTATTTTTTTGAATATATTTTTCTATAGATTGAATTCCTTTATGACCATTAATTAACCATTCATTTTTCCCCGGAATAAAAACCGATTCACCAGAAAATAAAGATAATTTATCAAGTTGGGGATTAATGTTGTTTTTAAAATCTTTACTAGAATTATTGCTATTTACTGAGTTGCCTAACAATAACAACATTGAGTTATCAGCTTTTTTAGAAGCATTGATAATTTCTGATAACACATCAGTATTATCTATTGAACCTGTATTACCAATTAGATAAATTGATTTCTCTATCTTTTGTCCAAAAACCATGGAACTTATTAATAAGAAAAAATATATGATTCTTATTTTAAAGTTTTTAAAATTCATAATTGGTTACTTGGTTATTTTTGAATTCGTCAAAATGTGTTAAAATTACTTTTAGCAAAAAGCAAACACCTATATTTTAGTAATTACACTTTACTCCTTAGCTACTTAATCGTAAAGTAACCAAAATTTAATTAATACTATTAACCAACTTACTTCTAATTATTTTTTGAATGTCGGCATTATCTTTTTGCGGAATTAAATAAGGTTCTAAATCATTCATATTAATAATCTGTTCAGTTTTATCAATAAAACCATAGCCTAAATAAACACCTTCTTTAATGACTACAAATCCGTTTTCATTATTATTCCTTCCATTTTGCTTTATAATAAGGTTATTAGAATTATTCTTAAGTTCTGTTATTGCTTGTAAAACACGTTGGTTATAACTCGTATAATCTTCTTTAGATGAACAAATGCCTTTACAGGCCTTAATTTTATAATGAGAACAAACTGATACCCCTTCTTGAAGGTGACAATATTTAGGACATAATTCATGCGTATTACAGACCTGTTCAAGATACGCCCTACATTGGTTTATTGAAAAAAGAACAAGTATTGGGTTTGGTGCAGCTTTTACAGTATTATAAGCCAAATGAATAATACCATTTCGATCTGTATAACTAAAAATAGCAAACGATTTTGGACTTCGTTTTGACAATAGGTTGTATTCTGGATAGTTATGTTTTATAGCTGCATCTTCCATTAATAAGGCAATAAATTCACTTCCAGATAATTCAAAATCGATATCGTGTGTTTCTCTACACATATCTAAAGACTTTTTTGTCTTACTATAAAAATGACTTAATACTCGTTTTTTAATGTCTTTTGCTTTACCTACATATATAATTTTTCCTTTTTTATTTTTGAAATAATATACTCCTGGTATACTTGGCAAGTTATTAAATATTGAAGTTGGTAAATGCGAAGGCAAAGTCGCTTCTTTTGAAACTTTTGTTAAAAATTCATTAAATACGATTTCAGAATTTTCTTGATCCAATAGCATTTTAAATAGAATAACTGTAGCTTCTGCATCTCCCTTAGCCCTATGTCTATCTTTTATATCTATACTTAACGATTTACAGAGTTTCCCTAAGCTATAAGATTTAAAGCCTGGAAATAGTTTTCTTGATAATCTAACAGTACATAGTTTTTTTCTTGTAAAATCAATATTTAAAACTTTAAACTCATTTCGTATTATATTATAATCGAAATTAACATTGTGAGCGACAAAAACAGTGTTTTCAGTAATAGAAAAAATAGTATTTGCTATTTCTGAAAATGTTGGAGCATTAACCAGCATGCTATTATTTATTCCTGTTAAAGCAGTAATATAATCTGGAATTAATGATTGCGGATTAACCAAAGAAGTAAATTCATCTATTATTTTATCTCCATCGTACTTAAAAATAGAAATTTCGGTAATTTTATTCGTTTGACCTGTCGTTTCAACATCAATAATTGTATAAATCATACCCTTTTCAGTGAAAATTAAAATGTTTTTTTATTACCATATGTTATTAATTATGTCATAACTAATAATTTTAACAGGTAATCTTACCAATTGTTTAAGGAATTATTAGACAAAGGTAAATTATTTGCAATTATGTTTAAAAAACATATTTTTTTTAATTTTAAATAGAACAAACTTATTTTTTGCTCGTATATTTGCAAGTACAATAGCTTATAACAAAGCTGAATTTTTCAACCAACTTAAAATAGAATTAACTAGTGCATTTTTAACGCACTTTTATTAATATTGCAAATCAATGAATAATTTAGCAAGAGAAATACTTACGCCTAATCCATTAAAAATTTTAAAAAACATTAGTTGTTTTAAAAAAGTTTTAAAAGGTTTTAAAACCTCAGACATGGACACCTTACTTGATGTATTAATGTATCAACCTAAGCTTATTCACTCCTGTATGACCAAAGGCTTTACAATAGATGATGCTGATTTTTTTAAACTATCCTGTAAAGTATACTATAATATTCCTTTAGTATCTTCTGCATGGTTTGGTTCTGAAAAAGGATATTCCCTACAACAATCTATAGACAGTTATTTGCCTATTCCTAATTTTGAAAGAGAACAATTGTATGATTTTCTAAAAACATTAGAAATTCCCGATAGAATTGTTCCTATTAACTTAGAAATGAGACAAACGCTTGATGATATAGAGAGTACTTTTACCTACAAAATCAACTCTAAATAATACTCAGATTTTATAGATATTAAATTAATAGTTAACGCTGTTTTATTCAATTAATCTTATTTTTAAGCATTAATTAAAAGCGTTAACTATTAATTTAACTATGAAAAGAATTTTATCCCTCACCTTCACTCTTTTGCTTTCTTATGTATTAAGTTATTCTCAAAACAAGATTACCTAGTAATTATATCATAATTACAGTTTTTTTCATGGTCTAATGTCAGGAAATATTCATTATTAACATGACATTTACACTTTAAGTTTTATAGAAAGTTATTTCTAAATTAAGACATTTAAATATTACAACAATAAACAAACTAAAACTATGATTAAAACTAAACTTTATTTGCTTTTATTTTTTTTCCTAATTTCAAACGTATCTACACTTTTTGCTCAGAATAACATTCTTGAGGTCATTGAAAATTTAAATTGTAACGTTTCAATTAACGATACTTCTATGTCTTTACCAGGAGGAACTAATATAGGAGATACTATTACCTCGATAATTAACATTACTGAAGATTTTACAATTAATGATGTAAATATTACAATTAATATAAATCATCTTTTTGTATCAGATCTTTCTGTGTCATTAATAGCTCCAGATAATACAGAAATTACTCTTGCAGACGCAGTTAGAGGAGCAGATGAAGATAATCGGATAAACTTCACCAATACTGTTTTTGATGATCAAGCGGCTACAGATATAAATAATGCGACGGGACCATTTACAGGAACATTCACTCCTTTAGATCCATTGGCTGTATTAAATAGTAAATCATCTC
>CALGLR010000101.1 GCA_937959395.1 uncultured Flavobacteriaceae bacterium
GGCATATAATATTTTTAAGAAAAAAGATGAAGTTCAAGGCGAAAAACGCAAGCATAGCTAGGTTACGCTGAGTATTTTTAACGAAGAAATTTGGCTTTTTACTCAAAAGATTAATGTTATTTTATGTTGATTTAGCTATATATAAGAAAAGTGATAATACTACTAACAATTCCTAAACGAAACATTAATTCAGAATTTGTTATGTTCTCAAGTGTTTTTGCGGCACTTTCTCGAACTATTAATTGCGAAGGGATGTACGCAAGACTAATTATTCCGCCTATTATTAGTGTTAAATAGAGTATTCCAGCTACTCTAGCTCTCTTATTTCTTAATGACATCGTTATCTATTTTAAGATTGTTGTTTGGGCCATTTAAAAGCGTACCATACGATTAAAAATGTAATTAAGCTTTCTAAAACAGCTAGAAAAACATAAAAGCTATACCAAGCGACCAATGAATTGATTGCAATAAATAGCATCATTAATGTAGATAATGACCCAAATAAAATATTAAGAATTCGATTTATTTTTGGTTTAAGAATAATTGACGCTGCAACCATTACTGAGGGGATTGCTAAGATTAATGTTGCTATCAATAATTTTGTAGGACTGTCTAAGACATTTTTACCAGTAATTAAACTATTAATTTTTTCTGGTGTGTAAAGTTCAAAATAATCTCCATATAAATAACAGAAGGTTACGGAAGCCCATAGTGCAGCAAGTTTAATTTTAATATTTATTTTTGGATTTTCTAACATTTTTTAATAATTAGTTGCTCGTTTAATCTTGGCTTCTCTAAATATAAAGACGCAATTTATTATGGAATGGTTGCCTAGGCTTCGATATTTTTTTTAAATAGTATTGAATCACTTTTTTATAGGGCTTGAAGAATAAAAAGATATTAATTATATGGGTTAACTTATAGAAGAATTTAGATATTCAGTTTTTAAAATCAAAACTAAAAAATTGACAACCATAGCAAATAGGCCAATTCGTTTTTTCTTAAAAACGAATTGACCTATGTGTTATATGTTATTCTGGGAAGTTGCTTTGTTATTTTAACATCGGTTATAAAACTATTTATTAACAATAAATTTGGGTACGAAATAATTCAAATAAACAATCATTGCGACGTAAGTTAATATTAAGGTAGGCACATTTGAGTTGAAGCCTAAATCAAATTTTGGTATACCAAATAATTGTCTAAAAGAAGTAGTTGCAATAGACAACATAAAGACAATGCCAAATATAAAGAGCCCTATAACGGACGCTTTATTTTTAGTAGTACGCTTAATACCATTTTTAACTTCTTGCTTAAAGAAATACCAAAGCATCACCACAATAAAGATTGCCTCAATTGCTATGGCAAGGAAAACATTTGAAGCATATAGCCCAAATGCTATATCTTGTGTATCTGCTCCAAAAATGTGATGTGCATGACCTGAAAATATATCTAGTATAAAATGACCAAGAACCAACGCAACACTTACTAATCCAATTTTGGTACTTTTAAATGCGACTTTCCCAATTATAAAAATGAGTATCACCCAAAATATCTGCGGAAGTAAATCGTGACTAAAAAGCATGTCCACAGATAAACTATTTAAGGTAGTGTCTAGTACATCTTTTGGTTCAGTAGTCTCTAAACCTAAGTAATGTAAGGTAAACCATAATATATCCTGAAATTGCGAAACAATTAAGAAATAAAGTAAAGCCCCTTTCGGAAATTTTTGATTTGCCACTAAAGCTGTTATATAATGTCCTGCTAACATAATTTCTAAATGTTTAGGTGATTTTATTTTTGTACTTTTACTTTATTATTTAAAGTAAAAGTACATAATACTTTAGTATTTAAAGTAATATATAGAAATAATTATGATAAAAAAATTTCGTTCTTCTTGTCTTATAGCTTCAGCCTTAGATTTAATAGGAGACAAGTGGTCATTACTCATTATTAGAGATATGCTGTTGCATAAAAAGAAAACATTTAAAGAAATGGTTGCATCTGGTGAAGGAGTAGCCACTAATCTATTATCTGCAAGATTGAAATTGTTGGAATCTTTAGATGTGATTACTAAAAGAAAGTTACTAGCAAATAAAAAGGAAAATGTCTACTTGCTTACCGAAAAAGGAATTGATTTGGCTCCTATAATTTTAGAAATCGTTCTTTGGAGTGACAAATATGTAAGAGACTATAATCCAGATGCGAATGCATATGAAAGCGGTAATACTAATAAAATGAAAATTATTGAGAGTGTTCAAAACGAATATAGAGAATTTACGCTTCAAATTATTGATTAGTTTTATTGCTTGTTACTGTTAATTATTAAAAGTACATTTCCCTTCCTTCGTGAGTTGCTTTAAAATCTACCTCATAGACTCACCCATTTCACGCCAGATGTTATTTTTTCAGTGTTTATCGTTTTAGTTTGTTTAATTAACGACAGCTAGCATATAAGAAGCATTAGTCGTTTATAAAGGTTATACCATTTCTCATTAGAAATAACCGCAATAAAACGTTCTATTTTACTTTCTATTTTATTAAAAAAAGAAAACGTAACTATAACTTGGACTTGGCTGAGTACAGGTGGCTAGGTCTTATTTTTGTAATTCATATAAAGTAAAAAATAATCATTTTCTTTTACAGTAATTTCAGAGAAGAATTGGTATTAATCAAAAATAATAAAAAAAGGGAATGCGTTTTAACACATTCCCTTTTTAGTATATAAATAAAGACTATTACTAGTTCTTAATAATTCTTTTAGTAGACTGTCTGCTACCATTGTTAATTGTTAAGAAATAAGCTCCAGTAGAGAA
>CALGLR010000102.1 GCA_937959395.1 uncultured Flavobacteriaceae bacterium
TGGAATACTTTGAATCAAAAAATGAACATGATTACCATCAATTCCTATTTCCAAAAACTGAACATCATATCTTAATTCTATTTGCAAACAAATTTCTTTGAATGTCTTTGAAATTTCAGATGTAAAAACTGTTCGTCTATACTTTACAGGACAAACAAAATGATATAATATCAAACTTTTATTATGACTCTTATGAATATCTTCACTCATAAAAACAAAAGTACATATCTTTACGCTACACCCGAGGCAGAGCCTCGGGGAATTCTATCGATTAAAGAAAACAAACTACCTTTAGTAAATAATCTAATTAATCATAAAATGCGTTTACAAAGATTCCCTTTAGTGCTAGGTTTATCCTTTCTTTTACTAGCTTGTAATTCAAAAACAATAACTCAACCAGAAGAATTTAAAATTGATTATGAAAAATTCAAGTTAGATAACGGGTTAGAAGTTATTCTACACGAAGATCATAGTGATCCTATAGTGGCCGTTGCGACAATGATGCACGTAGGTTCTAATCGTGAGAAACCTGGGAAAACTGGATTTGCTCATTTTTTTGAACATATGAGCTTTAATGATAGTGAGAATGTTCCTGTTGGTGCTAATCGTAAAATGATTCCAGAATGGGGAGGAAGTCGTAATGGAGGAACAAATAGTGATTATACGGTGTATTATGAAGTGGTTCCAAAAGATGCCTTTGAGAAAATTTTATGGATTGATTCAGACCGTTTTGGTTATATGATTAATACAGTAACTAATGCCGCTTTAGAACGTGAAAAGCAAGTAGTTAAAAATGAAAAAAGGCAAAATTACGATAACAGAGCTTATGGTTATACTAATGAAATTACACGTAAAAACCTGTATCCAAAAAGCCACCCATATAGTTGGACTACTATAGGAGCTCTACCAGATTTACAAGCAGCCACTATAGATGATGTTAAAGAGTTTTATGCAAAATTTTATGGAGCCAGTAACGCTTCGCTAGTAATTGCAGGAGATATTGATATTGAAAACACAAAAGAATTAGTAAAAAAATGGTTTGGAGAAATACCTAGTGGCCCAAAGGTTGAAAAACAAAATCCAATGCCTGTTAATTTAGAAAAAACCAAGTCATTATACTTTGAAGATAATTTTGCTAAACTTCCAGAATTAAGATTAACGTTTCCAACTGTAGAAAATTATCATAAAGACAAGTATGCCTTACAAGTATTAGGACAGTTACTAAGTGGTAGTAAAAAATCATCTTTATATAAAACAGTGGTCGAAGACGCTAAATTAGCTCCCAGAATAAGTACTTATCAAAGTAGTAGTGAATTAGCTGGTGAATTTGTTTTTAGAGTTAGAGCAAACTCTGGAACAGATCTTGACGCTGTTAAAGCTGCCATAGATAAAGGATTATCAAAATTTGAAAAAGAAGGTGTAAATATGAGAGATCTTAAGCGTATAAAAGCTGAATTAGAAACGAATTTATATCAAGGTGTAAGTACAGCTCTTAATAAAGCATTTCAACTTGTTGAGGATAATGAATTTAATGGAGATCCTGGTTATATCACACAAACGGCAAAATTGACTAATGCCGTTAATGCTGAAGACGTAATGAATGTTTACAATACCTATTTAAAGAACAAAAATTATATAATGACTAGTCTTGTTCCTAAAGGGCAATTAGATTTAGCAGTAGCTAAAGCAGAAGAAGCAAAAGTTTGGATTGAAGAAGTAAAACAAAATGTAGCTAATGAAGAAGTAAGTCAAGGCGAGGAAGCAGTATATGAAAAAACGAAATCTAAATATGATAGAAGTGAACCTCAATTTGGAGATTTACCTTTATTTAAATCTCCCGAAGTATGGAGTGGGGCTTTAGATAATGGGATGAAATTATTAGGAATTGAAAACAGCGAAGTACCATTAGTAGAGTTTAATATTTCAATTCCTGGAGGTCATTTATTAGATCCAAAAGAAAAATCGGGGATAGCAAGCTTATTAAGTAGCCTTATGATGCAAGGGACTATTAATAAAACACCAGCCGATTTAGAAGAAGCTGTAGGATTATTAGGAGCAAGCATCGATATGTATTCAGGAAATGAAGATTTTGTTATTTCTGGTTCTTGTCTGTCAAAGAACTTTAAAGAAACAATGGGTTTAATTAAAGAAATTATATTAGAACCGAGATGGGATGAAAAAGAATTTAAACGCCTTAAACAAGCATTGGAAACCAATTTAAAGGGGCGAGCTGCTAATCCAAATTCAATTGCAACTTCAGTATATGATAAATTATTATATGGTGAAAATCATATTTTTAGTGTTTCTAATCAAGGCAATTTAGAATCTACTAAAGCGATTACTTTAAATGATTTAAAATCGTATTATAAAAACCTGTCTCCTAAAAAAGCTACTTTTCATATCACTGGTGCCATTAAAAAAAATGAAGTAGAAAAGGTGGTGTCTATTTTAAATGATTGGAATACAGAAAGCGTTACTATTCCAGATTTCCCTTTACCAAATTCAATAAAAAAGAATACACTGTATTTTATTGATTTTCCAGAAGCAAAACAATCTGTTATTAGAATAGGAAAGCTAGCATTGTCTGGAAAAAGTGAAGCAGCTAATAATTTAGATTTTGCAAATGAAATTATTGGAGGTGGATCTAGTGGGAAACTATTTCAAACCTTAAGAATAGGTAAGGGGTATACTTATGGTGCATACTCTGGAGTCTCAAAGAGAAAAGAAATAAGCCCATTTACAGTAAGAACAAGTGTTAGAGCAAATGCGACATTAAAATCATTGAAAATTATTAAAGATATGGTGACCAATTACGCTAATGATTTCTCTGAAAAAGAAGTAGAGTTAACCAAAAACAAAATATTAAAAGGAAATACAAGAACGTTTGAGAGTTTAGGGTCTCAATTAGGAATGCTTAGAAATATTAGTAAATATGGCCTTTCTCAAAATTATACTGAAGAAAATCAAAAAGAATTAGTTGCAATGACTTTAGCAGATTATAAATCAATAATATCAATGTATTTATCTGAAAAAGACATGATTTATGTTATTGTGGGAGATAAGGCAACGCAATTTGAAGACCTAAAAAAATTAGGAAAGAAAGTTATTGAACTAGATATTTACGGGAATCGCTTGTAAGCATTAGTATATCATTTACTTTTGCAGTATGTCTAAACCCGATACCTTACAGCAACAAATACTTAAAAAACTCAGGATTAATGAACTTAATCCAATGCAACAAGAAGCAGAGTTAGCAATATCTAATGCTCCAAATATTGTGTTATTATCGCCTACTGGTTCTGGGAAAACACTAGCTTTTCTATTGCCTATAATTGATTTATTAAATACGAATATAAATACAGTTCAAGTTTTAATTTTAGTTCCTTCAAGAGAGTTAGCAATACAAATTGAACAAGTCGTTAGAGACATGGGAGCTGGTTATAAAACCAATGCCGTTTATGGAGGTAGACCATTTTCAAAAGATAAAATAGAATTACAACATCCACCTTCAATTTTAATTGGAACACCTGGACGTGTTGCAGATCATTTAAGACGAGAAACCTTTTCTGTAGAAACCATTAACACATTAGTTTTAGACGAGTTTGATAAATCTTTAGAAGTTGGTTTTGAGAAAGAAATGAGTGAAATTATTTCTTTATTACCTTACATAAAGAAACGAGTGCTAACTTCTGCAACTCAAGATATGGAAATACCACGTTTTGTAGGTTTAAGAGATGAATTAGTTATTAATTATGTAACGACAGCTGTTACCTCTCAATTAGAAATTAAAAGAGTTGTTTCTCCATTAAAAAACAAACTTCAAACTTTAGTCGATTTATTATGTCATATTGGCAACAAACCAGGGATTATATTCTGTAATTACAAGGACAGTATTAAGTATGTTAGTGATTTTCTGTTAAAAAACAATATTGCACATGGTTGTTTTTATGGAAGCTTAGACCAGATCGATAGAGAACGTGCGTTAATAAAATTTAGGAATGGGACACACCAAATAATTATAGCTACAGATTTAGCGGCCAGAGGTCTAGATATCTCTGAATTAAATTATATCATACATTATCAATTACCTTTAAAACCTCAAGAGTTTACACATAGAAATGGTCGAACCGCTAGGATGAATAGTGAAGGAACTGCCTATGTACTTCATTGGGAGGAAGAAATATTACCCGAGTTTATAACTACTCCTAGTATTTTGAAATTAGAAAATAAACCCATTCCTAATAATAATTCATGGAAAACAGTATTTATTTCTGGCGGACGGAAAGATAAAATATCAAAAGGGGATATTGCAGGATTGTTAATCAAGCAAGGAGGTATAGAAAAACAAGAATTGGGCATTATTGAATTAAAACAAGATTGCGCTTTTGTTGCAGTGGCATCAAATAAGGCAAGTAGTGTAATTGAGAAAACAAATAATACTAAATTAAAGAAGAAAAAGGTAAGGGTAACTATTATTTAAAAACTATTTTTTTAAATCATCAGAAGTAAAAACTTCTTTAATAACGCCGTGTGCGCCAACAGGTTTTTTTTGTGCATTATATATAATTTTAGTATCTATTTGTACTTTTTTTATAACACCATTTTTTGTGCTTACTCTAGCATTGTAGTTTTTGAACTCGCCAGTTTTGTATAATTCCATGAACGATTTCATTGTATACGCAAAATCATCTTTATGAATCATTGTTCTTGCGTTTACTTTTTCTTTACGGTTATCATAACCTAATATCTCTTTGGCTTTTTCATCCATTAGATTAATATTTCCAGAGATATCCATTCGCACGTAGCCACTATTGTTTTCAAAAGAATCAAATATCACTTTCTTTTCGGGGATTATTTTTAAATTAAATTTTTTATTTTCTGAGCTCATAAGTTTAGCAATATGTCAAGAATTAGTATAAAAACTGGTTTTTTCATTACATGGGAAATGACTTTTTCGATAAAACACATTTTTTCTTCGATAATCTATCCTTTTTTTAGCATTTTAATAATTGTTAGTTGTTGATTTACAAATAATTAAATTCATTCGTTTAGTAACGATAAAATGAATTGTAATAAAAATATAATGAAGATTAATAGTAAATAGTTCGTATTTTAGAATAGTAATTTTAGTATATAAATAGCTTTAATCTCTAATTCAATAAATGTCAGACGATAAGAATAAAGAATGGGTAGATAATTATGTCGATTTTCATTGCCATCCATCAATTAAACCTTTTGGAAAAAGTTTTAAAAACAAACCTGTTGGTCAAAACACGTCACATCGAAGCAAGCGAAATAGTATTTGGAAATACGATCCACCTTCGTTAGGAGATAAGTTGACTAATTTTTTAATAGGTTTAACTAAGTTTTCTCAAGCGAATTTTACGAGTATGGCCAGAGGCGGTATTAGTATAGTTTGCGTTTCTCTTTATCCTATGGAAAAATGGTTTTTTGTAAATGCAATTAACGATGAATTTATTAGAGATATAGCTTCTAATTTTGCCACAGGGGTTAGTAAAAGGCGTGTAGATACTGTCCAGGGAATGACCAATTACTTTAAAGACTTAGAGCTTCAATATGATTTTTATAAACAACTAGATGGAAAGGTAATAAAACTTCCTGAGGGACAGTTTAAATATAAGTTAGTAAACAATAATGAAGAAATAGAAACGATTAAAAAAGAGAAAAGCAATGTAACGACCATATGTGTTATTCTAACTATTGAAGGGATGCATGCTTTAAATGATAATTTAAATGTAAAACCAAATACGACATCATTTTTATCGAATCTTAACAAAATAAAACAATGGGAAGCAGCTCCTTTCTTTGTCACATTTGCACATCATTTTTGGAATCATTTATGTGGGCATGCAGAAAGTTTTAGTGGTATCGTTAAAAAAAATGTAGATCAGTCTCAAGGTTTAGATACTGGATTCACAAATTTAGGTTATAAAGTACTAGATTCTTTATTGAGTACTAAAAATGGAAAACGTATTTTAATCGATATAAAACATATGAGTATTCAATCTAGGATTGATTTTTATAAGATTATAGATACAACGTCAGAATATAAAAATCTACCTATTATAGTTAGTCACGGTGCTGCAAACGGACTACAATCATTTAAAGAAAAAACACATAAAGGATCTTCAGTCGCTAAAAAATTAAACCCAGTAACTATTAATTTTTTTAATGAAGAAATCATTAGAATAGCCAAAAGTAAAGGCGTTATAGGTTTACAATTAGACGAACGGCGCGTTGTAAATTCTGCAACTCTTAAAAAGGTAAAACATTCTATTAAGCGTTCTAAAATTATGCATTACCGATCTGAGTTGTTGTGGTATCAAATTCAACATATTATTGAATTATTAGATAGCGAAGGATTATTTGCATGGGATTGTATTGTAATAGGTAGTGATTTCGATGGGATTATAGATCCGTTAAATAGTTTTTGGACTGCTGAGGAATTACCTTTTTTAGCTGATTTTTTAGAACGACATGCTCACAATTATGTCCAAAAAGCAACATTTAAAGTTTCTAAAAATAATATAGAGGCAGATGATATTGTTTCTAGAATTATGTCATTAAATGGAATGCGATTTTTTAAAGAAAATTTTAAGTGATTAATCTATTGAATTTTGATAAACGCGTATATGGTGTGAATATACACTTACCGAAATAGTGTCTTTTGCAATGGCAGTAGTTTTAAACATACTTTTCGATTTAATTTTTGGCATATGACAAGTGATACAATTTTGCGTGCTATTTGTTCTTGTTGTCATATCCAAACTACAGTCTGATGATTTATCATGACAACTGATACATTTATTTATAAATTTAGAAGTATTACTACGCTCATTTTTATGAGGATCATGGCAAGTTGCACAAGTCATTGTTTCACTTTCTTTAAAACATTTACTGGCCATAAGCATGCCATATTGGTTTCCATGTACATCTAACTCGCGTCTAGTAGAGAAAAAATCAGGTGATGAAAACTTATTCAAATCTTCACCAATAGTATAACTAAACTCTGGTTTCATTTTTAATTTTCTTGGACCAGAATGACATAAAGCACAAGCATCTAATTGTTGTTGCCGAGTTAATGATTTCGTTGTTTTAATATGTTTTGCTTCTAGTTTTTTTGGATGCTCTTTATGAAATTTAACATGTTCACCCGCTGGGCCATGACAGCGCTCACAATCAATTCCATTTATAAATCGGTTTTTATTATAAGCATTTCTGTTTTTTTGAGAATCTGAAACACGAGTTTCTACATAAGTGGTATGACATTCTAAGCAACGAGCACTAGTACGCCTATTATTTTGAAGGATGCTATCTCTAAAGCCTGGGCTCTTAATCCATGAATTAGATTTAGTAAAATAAGATGTATGGATTTGAAACAAACTATCTGCTCTCCAGTTTAAAAATGATTGTCCCTTAACGCCCGAACCAATAACTAGATCTATTTTGTGAGAAGTAATTAAAGAATCTGAATCTTTTAAATACGCCTTTTGATAAAAAAGACCATTATTCTGTTCTATTTTTAAATAGATACTATCATTTACATCTAGTTCATTTTCGTTTAAAGACGTATTACCTTTTATTGTTAAATCACTAGCAATTGAAGACGTATTATAATGTGCCGTTTTAATATGTGTATTGTATATTTGGGCATGACATTCCATACAGGCTACAGAGCCTACAAAGGACTGTCCGCTATAATGAGTAGCAATAGGAGTAATAACATATTCATTTTGTACAAAACTATTACAACGAATATAGAGTAAGGTGCCTAAAAATAAAACAGAAAAAAGAACTACTAATCGCTTTTTCAATAACATTAAGATATAATTAATAGTCTAAAATAAGGCTTTTAATTATTGTTACATGTTTTAGTTTTTAATTTAAAAATATACGTTAAATTTATCTTTTAAATAAGATCGTTCATAAATGCAAAAACCAAGCTCCAAACTTCTAATCATCCTTGCTTTTTTTGCTATTTATGTTATTTGGGGATCTACTTATTTATTTAATAAAATCGCAGTCACAGAACTGCCTCCTCTTTTTATATCATCAATCCGGTTTATAGTTGCAGGGGCTTTAATTTTTATGATCTCTAAGTTTTTAAAACTTAATTTAAAAATCACCAAAAAACAACTTCTAAACTGTACCATTGCTGGGTTTTTATTTTTAGTTTATGGTAACGGTGTTTTTGTATGGGCACTAAAATATGTAGATAGTGGTTTTGCAGCGCTTTTAGCTTCTACACAACCATTATTTGTATTGTTTCTTATGCGTTTAATAGATGGTAAAACAATGCATACAAAATCTTTAATAGGTGTTTCTTTAGGAATCGTTGGCATGTACCTTTTAGTAAGTCAAAAAGAAATAAATACTCAAGAAGGTAGTGTTTTAGGGATATTTATGATTCTTACTTGCGTATTAAGTTGGAGTTATGGTAGTGTTTTTGTTTCAAAAGCAGATTTACCTAAAAGTTATTTTGTGAGTACTGGTTATCAAATGATTATTGCAGGTTTTCTTTTAGTAATTTCAAGTTTTATTTTTAAAGAACAATGGATTTCTCCCGTAAACTGGAGTACAGACGTTAAAGGATCTATGGTTTTTTTAATTCTACTAGGTAGTATTGTTGCATTTACAGCATTTAATTATTTACTTAAAGTAGTCTCTACAGAAAAAGTAGCAACTTCTGCTTATGTAAACCCTATAATAGCTCTGTTTTTAGGTTGGTTTGTATTAGATGAAAGTTTAACATTACAATCTATAATTGCTGCAGGGATACTCTTAACAGGTGTTTATTTTATTACTTCGAGAAAAACGATTACTACAAAAACCAAAATTTAGTACCAGCAATCTAATCTAAAGTATTATTCTTTTTTTTGGGAACTCTATATATTTGTTTTCTAGATATATATGTTATGAAAAAATTAATGTTAATCTTGTGTATACTTGTTATTCAAACAACGAAATCACAAGTTATATTAGATGCAGATGGGCCAGGAAATACATACGATTTAATTACCTCTGTTTTGGCTCCTAATCATAATCCAATAGAAGTGCCAGACTGCAACCATTCAGCATTTGGAGATCATATTAGTGAAACTTTTGATGCGTCATTAAATACTAATGTTTTTGAATTTTATATTCATAAAATGCCAGATAATGATCGTTGTATAAATTTAGACAGGCAACGTAACGAAATAAAATCCTACGACCAATCTCCAGATAATCTTTTAGGAGTAGAAGGGGAGCTGGTAGAATACAAATGGAAGTTTAAATTAGATTCAGGGTTTCAATCTTCGTCAAGTTTTACTCATTTACATCAATTAAAAGCTGTAGGAGGCTCAGAATCAGGTATGCCATTAATAACTTTAACGACTAGAAAAGGAAACTCTAATGATAAGTTACAATTGCGTTATGCAGAATCTAATAGTCAAGTCACTTTGTATGAAGAAGATTTAACACCTTTTCTAGGAGAATGGGTAGATGTTACGCAGTTAGTAAAATACGGAGAACAAAGCTCAGGTACTTATTCCATAAGTATTAAAAGGGTTGTAGATGATGCAATTGTATTTAATTATAGTAATACAAATATTCGCATGTGGAAAACCAACACCGATTTTATTCGCCCAAAATGGGGTATATATAGGAGTTTAAATCACCCTGAAGATTTGAGAGATGAAACTGTATTATTTGCTAATTTTAGTGTTAAAGAAATTGATGTTTTAGGTTTGTCTTCTTTTGAAACAAAAGAAATAAAAGTATTTCCAAACCCAGTTTTTGAACAATTAACTGTAAATAGCCCAAAAAATAAATTAAAAGAAGCAACTATTTATACTATAAATGGTATAGCTGTCAATAGAATACTATTTTCCGAAACAGATTCTTATTCAATAAATACTTCACAGTTAAAACCAGCCATATATTTTATTCATTTGAAAACATTTAAAAATCAAATTTTGGTTAGAAAAATTGTAAAACAATAAGTTGTAAACTTATTAAAGCTATCGGGTTTTTAGATAAAACTCATTTTTTTTGTAATTATATTTAATAATTAGAGTCTAATATTTCAAATTCTAATAAAATAATTATGACATTAACAGAAGAATTAAAAGCACTAGCAGAAGGCAGTGAAAAAAGACATCCTGGAAAGTCTCAAGATATAATGAGAAAAGCAATAGATGACTTAGAAGCAACTCCAATTTTAGAGAAAACATTAAAAACTGGAGATGTACTTCCTCAAATAGTATTACCTAATGCTAAAGGTGAGTTAGTAAACTTAAATGAGATTGTAGCAAAAAATAGGGTGATATTAACATTTTACCGAGGAGGTTGGTGCCCTTATTGTAATTTAGAATTAAAAGCGCTACAAAATGTATTACCTCAAATTGAAGCTAAAGGTGCTAAAATAGTAGCAATTACGCCAGAAACACCAGATCATTCTTTAACAACAAAAGAGAAAAACGAATTAGATTTCGAAGTGCTGTCAGACGCAGATAATACTGTAGCAAAAAGCATAAATTTAGTATATAAATTGCCAGAATCACTGGTTGCACTTTATAAAACATTTAATATAAATTTAGATAAAAGTAATGGCAATTTAAATAACGAACTCCCAATAGCTGCTACTTATATAATTGAGACAGATGGAAAGATATCGTATCACTTTTTAAAAGAAGATTACAAGCTTAGAGCAGACCCTGAAACGATTCTCTTAGCATTATAAAACTGTAAAATAAGTTTAATTTTTGATTAATTAATGTTGGTAATTTTGAAGAATTAAAAAATTCTATTATATTTAGACAAAGATATTGAAAAGCAAATCATATCTTTGTAACCAGTTTAAAGAACTGTATATTAAACTTTAAATTACAACCGCTTTGGGTGAATTAATTATTTTTTCCTTTCCAAACACCCGTTTTTTCATTTATAATGCTATCCTTTACTCTGATAATTAAAATTATATTATAATAACGAATGGCAAAATCGCAACAGACTTTTAATAAAAGCGAAAAAGAAAAAAAACGTTTAAAGAAAAGAGAAGATAAAAAAAAGAAGAAAGAAGCTCGCAAGGCTGAAGCAAAAGAAAGTGGAGGAGGCATACAGTTTGCTTATGTAGATTATAATGGTAATCTAACAGACACCCCACCAGATCCTGCTTTAAAGGAGAAGATTGATGCAGAATCTATCGAGATAGGAATACCTAAGAAAGACGATAGTGATATCGAAGCTTATGACCCTATTAGAAAAGGTAAAGTATCTTTTTTCGACACCTCTAAAGGTTTTGGATTTATTATAGATGCAGATGATCAAGAAAAATATTTCTGCCATGTAAGTGGTTTAATAGATCAAATTGCTGAAAATGACAAAGTCTCTTTCGAATTAGAAAAGGGAATGAAAGGGATGAATGCAGTTAAAGTAACAAAAATATAATATCTGTTTAATCACAGAATATGACAGCATACAGTTATTTTCACGATGTTATTACATAAATGGCATCATATTTGACTAGTATATAATAATTAATAAATTAAATTACATTACAATGAGTAAAGGAACAGTAAAATTTTTCAATGATTCTAAAGGATTTGGATTCATTACGGAAGAAGGTTCAAACAAAGAGCATTTTGTGCACATTTCTGGATTAGTAGACGAGATTCGCGAAGGCGATGAAGTTGAATTTGATCTTACAGAAGGAAAAAAAGGATTAAACGCAGTAAACGTAAAAGTTGTATAAATATATCGCTTAAACTTTTTAAAAAGCTCATCGGAAACGATGGGCTTTTTTTGTGCTCATTCATATAAAACTTTCGCTTAATAATAATTCACATTAATCAACCTAAAAAAATAAATGTAAGAATTTTAGTAGGGAAAAACACCGGCTCAAGCCCAAAAGTTGTGGGATTTTGAGATTAAGCAAAAATAGTAGTAAGTCTAAATAAGAAAAAATCTACATTCCTAACGCCTCTGAATTGTGCTCTGAAAGCTTTTATTTTAGCATTAAAAGATTCTGCAGATGCG
>CALGLR010000103.1 GCA_937959395.1 uncultured Flavobacteriaceae bacterium
TTTAAAACTCTTTCATGAATTTATCGAAAAAATAAAGTCTGACGCAGAAGCACTGTATATTCTTGGAGATTTATTCGAATTTTGGATAGGCGACGATATTATTGATTTACCTATCGGCAAACCTTACCTTCCTGTAATAGAGAAGCTCAAAGCACTCTCCGATTCAGGGGTAAAAATATTTTTCATTCAAGGCAATCGTGATTTTCTCATAGGTCAAACATTCATGGATAGAATCGGCGGAACACTCTTACCCGATGAAAATATCATTGATCTATATGGAACGCCTGTGCTGATTATGCATGGTGACACCTTATGCACTGACGACAAAGCTTATCAACGCATGCGTAAGATATTTCGCTGGAAAATAGTCCAAAAACTATACCTCGCTATGGGCCCAGAAAAGCGTGCTCAAAAAGCGGGTCAAGTGCGTAAAACTAGCAGTAAAAGCACCAAACAAAAATCATCAATGATTTTAGACGTGAACCAAGAAGCTGTAAAAGAAAGTTTAAGTCGTGGCATAGCAGGAACGACTTCAAAGCATAGCGAAGAAAGCCAATTCGCCGAAGCTTTGGGAAAATCAAGTAAAAATAGGGGGGGGGGCTTCGACTCCGCTCAGGAACCTGCTTTCTTGATTCATGGACACACTCATCGACCTGCTGAGCATGAAGTCTTTATTGATAATCAACAAAAAAAGAGAATTGTATTGGGTGATTGGGGTGAGGAATGGAGCTATTTAAAATGGTCAGAAGATTCAGTTTATGAGCTCTATTTTTAGTAAGATTTTGATACTGTAATGGTTTTTCTCTTTCTCTTTTAAGGCATATTAGCGTATTTACCAAGATACAATTAGAAGTCTTTTCATCTGCATCTTTCGATTCTTTTAAAATAGCTACATTTCATATTTTTATTAGTTAATATGAGCTATCAAAGTTGCTGGGTTGATATCAAGAGTCCCAATAGCCTCACCTTCATTAGTAATTACAAATAAAAACCTTTGTTGATTGTTTCCAATGATAGGAAAAAATGCATAATCAGATACATTTCCTCCCTTTTTTGTAAGAAACTGCTGTAACTTTAGTTTTGCATTTTGTGACTTGAATAAATCTATTTTATTCAGCTGTTTGCTTAAAATTCTACTTAATTCCTGAGAATGAGGTTTGTAAAAATCAGCGCGATGTTGAACATCAGGTTTACCTAATAAATCTACGCCTAAAATGAATTGAGTCAGCTCATTTTCGTTTTTTGGAAGTTCAGTGTAGGTCAGTATGGGCTTTGAGAAAAAGTTAGTTTTTAATGATGAATAATTTAATTTTTCAGGAGATGAGTAGCTGGCATTCACTAATTTGTAGTGATCATTCACAAAAACCATATAAGTAGGGTGTTTTAAATACAATGCATAAGCACCGTAAACAAAAGCAATGATTTGAACACCTAGCAATACGTTGATATCAAAACTAAGGTATTTTTTATCCTTTTTATAAACAATAAAAACTAATAAGGGCCCTAGAATGATATCGACAAATATCAACATCAATGCGGTGTCATAAAAACCCCCAAGTTTATCTAATGAGTAGGGAAACCAACGTAAATAGGCAAAAATTAAAAATATAAAGATCAATAATTGGCTAATAAAAAGATTTCGTAACGCAATTCTTGTTCTCATTGACAACACCAACAATAAAATAGGGTATCGAGAGTATGCCTGGCATATTTTTAGCGTTAATAGAAAAGGATAAGAGGTAAGGCACAACCGAAGAGGAACAATAGCATTACTCATGTTTAGGTTAGATTGGTTTTATTTAAATTAAGTTTGATTTGGACTTAATTTTATTACTGTTAAATATCGCCTAAAACTATCTATTGCTTAACAAATTTCCATGGTTCGGTATTTATTGTAGCAATAACTTCAGATGACTTTTTATCAAGAACAATAATTGCTGAACCTGCAGCGCCTTTTAAGGGAATAAAAGAAAAACTTTCTTTCTGTCCGTATTTTTTTAGAAAGGATTTGCTAGATGGAGTTAAGTTTTCCTCGTCAAATAGTTTAACATTATCAAGACTATTTTTTAGGATAGTATCCATATGTTCCTGGTGCGGTTCATAATATTCAATGCGTTTATCAATGTCTGGCTCACCTTTTAAGTCAACGCCCAATATTATTTCAGTACGTTTTTCTGGATCATCTGGCATTTTTGCAAATGCTAATCTTGGAGATGATAGTTTAGAAACTTTGAACTTTTCATGTTTTGCATCTTTAGGAGTAACTTCATTTGCATGTATTAAATTGAAAGAGCCATGATTATAAGTAATATATAAAGGATGTGTTTGATATAAAGCATTTACTCCATAAGTTAATGCTGCACATTGAATCGCTATAATTACTATAAGATCAAACCTGAGGCTTTTTTTAGTAGGATTAAATATAACAAAAGTTAATAAGGGTCCTAAAATTAAATCAATTGATATAATTAAAATTGAAATGTCTTTGAAATTGGTTAAGTAAATATATTCAAGTGGGTACCAGAAATAGATGACTAAAGCGATTACTAAACTGACAAGAACTATGCTTAACAATAAATGAATAACTAAAGCTTTAAATTTATCTTTTAACATTATAATTATAGTATGGCGAGGTAGATTGTTATTATTTTATTAGATTGATGCTGAATATTTCCTTAATAAAAAGAAACATTATTTCTCTTTATTTTTCATTATTATGGTGCCTGACCAAAAACGGGGTTGTTGTATTCCAGTGTAATTACCATTTAGATGGATTTTGTTTTTTATACCCAGAATATCTATATTTGTAGTTCTATAGTGAAGTACGCTTGCATAAATAGTTATAGATATAGACGAAATCACTATCAAACTTAGCGTGAATCTGTGAAAGCATTTTACTTCATAAATAATGTCTGAATTTTTTTTAAAGGATACTAAACTTAGCATCCAGCCACTTATCAGCGCAAAAGATAATTGGCTTAATGGCATTACAAAAATACCACTTAAGTGTCCATGTAAGATGGCCGCAAAAAAAGAAGAGCTTAAGCAAATTAATGTTAGAAAATTGTTTGTTAATTCTCTAGCGGTACTAAGCCATTTGTGACCTATATAATAGATTATAAACAGTAAGACGATTGCTGCAGGGATACCCCATTCAACCATGATTTGTATTGTAAGGTTATGAGGGTGAGCCGGATAATGTCCTTGATCAAGAAATGCATAATGCATAGGGCCAAAACCAAAGACGGGTTTACTTTGAATTAAGGCCAAAGTATCTGACCATATTTTGAAGCGTCCTCCCGAGGAAGTTCTAGTGATGCCACTATCTATTATTTCAAAACTAGAAAGAGCCCAACTAAAAAGAAAGAAGCAAAAAGTTCCGGTGATAATGATTAACGTAATTTGTTTTAACCATTCTTTTGCCCGTAATCTAAAAATAATAAAAATAATTATTATTGATGATAAAGATGCAAAAGTGACTCCCCGTCCGTTACTCACAAGCATTAACATAAACCATAGTGAAGCTAATAAGAAAAGCGTATTAGAGTAGATCTTTTTTTGTCTAAAAGTTAAAGATGCTAGGACTAGTATGGGAAATGAAATACTTTGGAATTGGTTGAAAAAACGCCGATTATTAAAGCCTACAAAAAGGTCTGCATAGTCTATAACACCATCAAAAATTCCAGCAGTTAATGCTGCAACAAAAGCGACAAGATATAGTGTTGCTGAAATAACAAATGATAAAATTATATATTTATCAAATTTGGGTTGATTATGTAAAAATTTAAAAAAAACTAGTGATAACAAAAATAGTAAAATATAGTTACTTATTTCTAAAAGCGCAAAAAGCGTTAGAACAGAAAGTGATGCAGAAATAGCGCCTAATACGAAAAATATTAAGATTGATCCCTTTACTTTTAGTGAGAGTCTTGAAAAATAGTCAAATATAAAGTCTTGAGTACTGTAGCTGGTAATAATTATTAAAGATAGCAATGCAAGAAGAGCTACTTGTGTTACTCGTTTTTCGTTGTAATAACTGTCAAACGGTAAAATGTGAAAACTTGGAAGTAAGCATATAGCCGTTAAAACTATAAAAAAATAAATATTATTTTTGTGTATGTTCATTTAACTCTATCTAAAACTAATTTACGAAACAACTATTAGCTTGAAGTACATCCTTTAATGAGTTTATTAATAGATGCCGGTATTATGCAAGTCCAGGCATTGTTAGCTGATCTTTTATAAACAACTGTTTTATTTAATAATAACCTATTAGTGTTAGAGTTAAATGTATATGTTATGGAGCCTTCTCCATCATTTCCAATATTTGCCGCCGCAGTGATGGCTCCAAAGTTTCCTATTGTACGAACACCTATATTATTTATGGCTAATAGGTTAGTTGGGAATTTTCCAGTAACTGAAATTATTTCGACATCAGATGCTTTTTTCGCATTATCCAACATTATTAAACTCTCACCTGCTTGAGAGCGAGCGACGTATTCTTGGTATGAAGGTAAAGCGATAGATGCCAATATTCCGATAATTGCAACTACAATCATTAGTTCAATAAGCGTAAACCCTTTTGTTGTTCTCATAATCTATTCTTCCAGAATTAAGAAAGGCAGAGATATCTCTGCCTTTTTTTTACTGCGATTAACTAAGTATTAATTAAGATGCAGTACAACCTTTAGGTGCATATTTACTGGCAATATCTCCACCACCACATCTCCATGAACCAGCTGCATCACGAGCATATATTACCGTTTTACCTTTGATATTAGCATTTACAGTTGTACCAAATGTGTAAGTAACTGTACCAGCGCCATCAGTCCCACTAGCAGCTGCAGCTGTTATTGATCCATATGAACCAGCAGCTTTTGTACCTAAATCTGTTAGAGCAGTAAGAGAAGCTGGGAATGCAGATGTATCAGCAGAAACTACTGCTTCAATATCTGTTTTTGCGCCTTTAAGTAATACAACTGATTCAGCTGATTGTGAACGCGCAATGTAATCCTGATAAGCAGGAAGTGCGATAGATGCTAGGATACCGATAATCGCTACAACGATCATTAATTCGATAAGTGTAAAACCTTTTTGTAATTGTTTTTTCATTTTGAATCTCCAAAATTATTTTTATGATTTATACATTAATTAATGT
>CALGLR010000104.1 GCA_937959395.1 uncultured Flavobacteriaceae bacterium
GATTTTTATGGGGTGGAAAGTTTTGGACAAGTGGTTATTATGTTAACACAGTTGGTCAGTATGCAAATGAAGAAGTGATAAAAAAATATCTTCAAAATCAAGGAAATTCAGATTATGAAAAATTACATTCGGATCAACTCCTATTGTTTTGATACCTCGATGGCTCTGCCTCGAGGTAGTTCATTTGTAAAAGAAATTTACTGTTTTTTGCATAGACTTTATATATATGCCTTGTCATTTAAATTACTTGGTGTAAATTTAAACCCATATGGATTCATTAACACAAATCGTTTTAGGAGCTGCTTGTGGAGAGCTAGTATTAGGAAAAAAAATAGGAAATAAAGCGTTGCTTTTTGGAGCCATAGGTGGTACTATTCCAGATTTAGATGTTCCAATTGGTCGTTTATTATTTTCTAATGAAATTGATATAAATGCCTTCCATCGTGGGTTTATGCACTCTATTCCATTTGCAATACTAGGTGCTTTTGTTTTTGGAGCACTAGTCTTCTATCTGTATAATCGAGGAATTAGATTAAACACTACAACGCGAAGAGATTGGATATGGTTGTTTTTTCTATCCATTTTTACGCACCCAATATTAGATTGCTTCACACCCTACGGAACACAATTGTTTGCACCGTTTTCAGATTATCGTGTTGCTTTTAATACTATTTCTGTTGTAGACCCTATTTATACCATACCTTTTTTAGTAAGTTTAATTGTATTGATGTTCTATAAACGTAACACCTTTAAAAGGTTAAAGTGGCTGAAAATTGGAATATACACGAGTTCAATTTATCTGTTATTTACGGTATTTAATAAGTTTTATGTAAATTCTGTATTTAAAAAGTCTATTAAAGACAAAGGTTATAACTATACTCGTTTTCAAACTCAACCATCTATATTTAATAATATATTATGGTATGGCGTTGCCGAAGATAGCAATTACTACTACGCTGGCTTTTATTCAATCTTGGATAAGGAAACTACTTTTAAAAATTGGCATAGATTACCAAAAAATCATGAATTACTTGCTATTGAAGATGAAGATGTAAAAACGATGTCTTGGTTTAGTAATGGCTTTTATAATCTTGAAGAGATAGAAGATTCTAAAAATATAACATATACAGATTTACGTTATCCTTTTTTTGATGTTAATGATCCTAATTCTGGAATTTTTAAACTTACTATGTTTAGGAATGGTGATCGTTTAGATATGAAACGATTTCAAGGAAAAAAACCAACCAAAGAGTTATTATCAAAATTTATGAAGCGATTGAAAGGGATTTAACTCAATTGTTTTTTTAAATCGTTGAAATACAGTAATTTGTTTTTTGTTCAATAGAGGTCTTTTCAACGATTTTCTTTTTTTTTTCTTTTTAAAATGCCTGTTTTTCTTTAAACTTGCATTGTAAATTGTGTAAATATCCCCAAATATGAACAAAATAAACTACTTATTGTGGGTAGTTTCTTTATTGCTAATGAATAACCTTTATTCTCAAGTTGGCATTGGAAACACTAATCCTAGAGCTTTATTAGATATCTCAGCCTCAAACTTGGCATCACCAAATTACAGTGATGGTTTTTTAATTCCAAGAATGAATAGTTTCCCTGCCACAAACCCTTTGGCAGATCAAAACGCAATGATGGTATACTTAAATAGTAATCTCACAGGAGTTAATATTAGCGGTACTGCTAAAAATTATTCTTTAGGTTTTTATTATTGGGACAATGCTTTAACTGATTGGATTAAAATGACTCAGAAACCAGCTTGGCATGTTGAAGGTAATGAAAATGCTATTAGCGGAACTCATTTTTTAGGTACAACGAATACAGAAGAAGTTGATTTTAGAGTGAATACTAAATTAGTAGCGCGTTTAACAGAATTAGGACAATTAGAGCTTCAATCTGATGAGAGATCTCTTTTTGTAGGTTTTGAAGCAGGAGAAAATTATGATCCAGTTGGAACATTATCACAACAAAACGTATTTGTAGGATACCAATCTGGTAAATCTACAGTTAGTGGAAGAGATAACGTAGCTGTGGGTGCTTTAGCTTTTACAAACAATATTTCTGGAGATTTTAACGCAGTCTTAGGCGATGAAGCATTAGAAAGTAATACTACAGGAAGCTATAATACGGCAATAGGTAATGACACGCTAAGAGATAATACTATAGGTAACAATAATACTGCAGTTGGACGGGATGCTTTACAAGAGAATATAGATGCTAGTGGCAATGTTGCAGTTGGTGCTACGGCAATGCAATATAATGTATCATCATCTAATAATGTAGCTGTAGGAAATAGTGCACTTTTAAATATGAATTCTGGAGGTTTTAACACTATAATAGGTAACAATGCAGGTAATATGCTTAACAGTGGGTTTTCTAATATTTATATAGGTTCTAATTCTGGGAGCACCGTTAGTGCACTAGATAGATCTATCTCTATAGGTAATTCATCAGAAACAGCAGCCAATTCTACAGTTGGAATCGGTCACAGAGCAATAACTAATTCTGAATTTGCTATTGCTTTAGGTTTTGAAGCCGAAGCTAATAATACAAGTTCAATTTCTTTAGGAAGAAGAGCTATGGCAAATGGGAATAATTCTGTAGCCATTGGTAATACAGCAGCTGCAACAAAAAATAATCAAATTGTATTAGGAAATACATCGGTTACAGAAGTATTAACTAGTGGAGTTATTAAAGCTGATAGTTTTTTAGCTACTGGAACCGGAACCACTTATGCCGATTATGTTTTTGAAGATTATTATAAAGGCAGTTCTAAAATTAAATCAGATTATAAATTTAATAGCTTAGAAAAAGCAGAAGCCTTTGTAAAAAAGAATGGTCATTTACCAGGAGTAAAGTCGTACACTGAAGTTATGAAAAATGGTTTTAAATTAGATTTAACAGAAGCAACGATAACTAATCTTGAAAAGATTGAAGAGCAATTTCTATACATCACTCAATTAAAACAAGAAATTAAAAATCAAGATATTGCACATCAAAAACAAGAAGAAAAAATAAAATCTATGGAAGAAAGGTTGATGGCCGTAGAGCAATTATTAAAAAAATAAAATTTTCACAATAATAAAAGCCCGTTTTAAATAAAATTAAAACGGGCTTTTTTATATCATATTAATTTATGCAACACTATGAGTTAGAATGTTTAATTCTTCCATACATGCTTTCATAATATCGAAAGTACGTTCAATATCGTCATCTAAACCAATAGAGAAACGAATTAAGCCATCACTTAAGCCCATTTCTTTTTGCTCTTCTTCAGGAATTTCAGAAGATGTTGAGCTTCCAGGTGCACTAAATAATGTTTTATAGAAACCTAAACTAACAGCTAAGTACCCAAGGTTGCGTTCTTGCATAAGCTCCATTAATTCGTTTGCTTTTTCAAGAGAACCAACATCTACAGTTAACATACCTCCAAAACCATACGCTTCATTATACATGGATTTAAATAAACGGTGAGAAGGGTGAGATTCTAATCCCGGGTAAACCGTTTTAAGACCAGCTTTCTCAAACTTTTCAGCCAAATAAGCAGCGTTTTTACTGTGCTGCTTCATTCTTATATGAAGTGTTCTTAGATTTTTTAATACAGAAGATGCTCGTAAACTATCCATGGTAGATCCTAATAACATAGATGCACCATCATTTACATTACGTAATTCATCAATAAATTCTTGTGTTCCACAAACAACACCTCCAACTGTATCACTAGAACCATTAATAAATTTTGTTAAACTATGAATGATAACATCTGCACCTAATTTTGATGGAGAAATAGAAAGCGGAGAAAACGTATTATCTACTATTAATTTTAAATTATGTTTTTTTGCCAGTTTAGACAATCCTTGGATATCTGCAACTTCTAAAAGTGGATTACTTACAGACTCGCAGTATAATATCTTAGTGTTTTTTGAAATTGCAGCTTCAACACTATCTAATTTAGTAATATCTACGAACGTTGTTATTATGTTTAATCTTGGTGTAAAGTTTTTTAGAAAAGCATAAGTACCTCCATATATTGTACGACTAGAAACAATATGATCTCCAGCTCCACATAATTGTAATAGAACAGGTGTAATAGCTCCCATTCCAGAAGCAGCTACGTTAGCAGTCTCTGTACCTTCCATTGCTGCTAATGCTTCTCCTAGGTGTAAATTACTAGGTGTAGAATGGCGTGAGTATAAATAACAACCATCTGCATTTCCTTCAAAAGTATCAAACATGGTTTTTGCTGAAAGGAAAGTATAAGTAGAGGAGTCTGAAATTGAAGGATTTACTCCTCCAAACTCTCCAAAGTATTGTAAATCTTGAATTTTATTTGCGGGTTTAAAAGACATTTTGAATTGTTTTAGTTTCTTCAAAAGTCATGTATTTTAAACAAAAAATCAATAGATAGTTATATATTTAGAAAATAAATCATTAAATATTAATAATAATAGTTTATTTTTAATTCAAACAGTAGTTATATTGTTTATAATAGAAAAATTTTCAAAATATATGATTTTTGATAAAACAGATAGAACATTACTTCAGCTTTTACAAGAAGATAGTAAACAAACTAATAAAGCATTGTCTAACCAACTAAATTTGTCGGTTACCGCAGTTTATGAGCGCATAAAAAAACTAGAAAATACAGGAGTAATAGATAAATATGTTGCTTTAGTAAAAAAGGAAAAGGTAGAAAAAGCCTTCGTTGCTTTTTGTCATATTAAATTAGTGCAGCATACACATGATTATGTCGTAAAGTTTGAAAGGGAGGTTGCTAATTTAGATGAAGTTCTAGAATGTTATCATATTAGTGGTGACTATGATTACTTGTTAAAAGTGCATTTAAAAGACATGGAAGCGTTTAGAGAGTTTATGGTGAAAAAATTAACAGCTATTAGTCACATTGGTAGCACGCATAGTATGTTTATGATAAATGAAGTAAAACATACTACTGCTATTTCTTTAAAATAATTTATTTTTAGGCATGCAATCTATTAAATATAAAATTCTTGAATTTTTTATAATATTCATTATCATACCAGTAAGCTTTGTTTTAAGCTATCCTATTTGGATAAAAATGGTAATAGGTATTTTGGGTTTAGGGTATATCGTTTTTGTATTATTAAGAGTAGAAAAACAAAAATTTAAATTAGCGAATCACCTTAATTGGTCTTTATTTTGGAAACAAACCGCTCTAAAATTGGTAATTATTTCTATACTAACAATTGCCTTTGTTTTCTTTACAGATTCTACTAAGTTGTTTATAGTAGTATTAAATAAGCCCAAATTATGGCTTGGTATTCTTTTTGTTTATAGCTTTTTTTCTGTGTACCCGCAAGAATTAATTTATCGTACATTTTATTTTAAACGTTATGCATCCCTTTTTAAGAGTGAATCTCTTTTTATTTTTGTGAATGCAATCGTTTTTTCTTTAGCGCATTTATTTTTTAAAAACACGTTAGTTCTAGTTCTTACTTTTTTAGGAGGACTATTATTTGCAATGACTTTTAATAAAACTAAATCTACAGTTTTAGTAAGTATAGAACATGCTTTATATGGCTGTTGGTTATTTACTGTTGGAATGGGAGATATGTTGGGTTTTCCAGCCTAAAATTTATGAGTATCTTTTCTTTACAATAAAAAACTTTAATTAAATGTTAGCTACCTAACATTTAATTGAAATAATTGCTATTAATTTCGTGCTTCGAAAATATTTATCGCTATAAAAACTGATATTTTTGAATCCTACAACTAAACTATTTAAATACGATTTATTATTTAAAAACTATAAATTATGTTAAAAAAGTCTAGAAAAGTAGTATTAGTAGTAACCCTTTTATTTTCATCAATCACATTTGCGCAATCTCCAATTAGTGGGTTTTATGCTAAAAAAAGTGAATTAACAGTAGCTCCAAGCTACTCGTTTAAAAGTTACAATAACTTTTATCGAGGAGCAAAGTTAAGTGATGGAACTCCAGCTAATTTAGGGGAAATCACATCATCTATAATCAATTTATATGCAGAATATGGTATTTCAGATTGGTTATCTACGGTGGTGAGTATTCCATATATTTCTGTTGAAAGTGAAGCAGGGAATTTGGACCCTGTTCAACAGAAAAGTCAGATAAGCGGTGTCCAGGATTTAGGATTAATGTTTAAGGCAAGAGGGTTTGAAAAGAAATTTAAAAACAGTTCCAAATTAACTTTAGGTGCCGCTGCAGGTATTAGTTTACCAATTAGTGATTATGAAGCTGCAGGAGTACTTTCAATAGGAAATAGAGCAGTGGCTTCAGATATTTTGGGTGTATTTAATTATACGACACCATTCAAAATTTTTGCTGAACTACAAACAGGCTACAGTGTTAGAAGTAGTAGTGATTTTGAAATTCCGAATGCCGCTTTGCATAGTATAAAAGTTGGATATTTTAATGATTGGATATATGCTCATGCTAAATTAGGAATTCAAGACTCTATGTCTGGAATGGATATAGGTACTCCAGAGTTTGCTGCTGCTGGTGGTGCGATGGTATTACCTGAAACAGAAGTAGATTACACATTATTATCATTTGATTTGTACACACCAATATACAAAAACAACCTAGGTCTTTCGGCTGGATATGGTAGAGCATTAAATGGCCGTAATTTTAATTCGGAATCAAGTTTTTCTCTTGCATTAGTATATAAAGCTATCTAGTAAATCACAGAGGCTGTCTTAAAAGTATTATTTCTGTCCGTTCGAGCGCAGTCGAGAACTAAAGATCTATTGATAATCAGTAGGTCTCGACTGCGCTCAACCAGACATTTAGCTATGTTTTTAACTTTTTAGACAACCTCTATTTTTTTTCAATAAACTAATTCTCATTCCAAATAGTTATAACTTGGTTTTTGCTTTTTTTCTTTAAAAAATTTCACGCTTTTCTCTTTTTCAAAAAAATGATTGCAATGAAAAATAAGTTATTTTTACAATCTAAACTTAACTATCGCTTTAATGAGAAAATTTTTATTTTGTATTTGTATTATTTTTACTTCATGTACATCGGTAAAAAAACATAATGAAACTGTTTCTAAATTACACAGTGTTGAAGCATTACATGAAGATGTAGATAAAGCCTACAAACAATTAAAGAGAATTCACCCTAGGTTATATCAATATGTTTCAAAAGAAACTTTAGATTTTAAATTTGATAGTTTAAAAAAAACAATACAAAAACCCGAAACAAGTAAAGTCTTTTATGAAAGATTAGCTCCTGTGGTAAGAGCGGTTAGACAAGGACATATTTCAGTTAGACAACCGCATAAACGTCTTACAAAAGAACAGCGTAAGTATTATAAAGAAAAGAAATTTGAGCTTAGTGAACTGGATTTTGAATCTTTAGATAATAAAATATGGGTAAAAAGAACAATAGGTAAAGATTCTACATTAATAGGCTGTGAAGTATTGAAAATGGGAGAGGAGCCAGTTAATGAATTAGTAAATAAGTATAATAATTTAATTGCTTCAGACGGATACAACACAACTTTATACCATTCATTTGTTGGTTCGCGGTTTTTAAGTTTTTATTACAAAGACAAGGGGTTTATAGATAGTCTTAAAGTTACTTTTAAAAACAAAGATTCTATTTTTTCAAAACTGTTTAGAAGAATAGATAAAAAAACGAAATCTAAAGATTCATTAACTTCAAAAGCAGATACTCTAAAAGTAAAACGGTTAACCAAGTTAGAGAAAAAAGAAAAGAAAATAGCTGCAAAACAGAAAAAGAAAAATAACACTAAATACGGTTACATTCATTCTGCAAAATTATACACGCGACATTTTAGCTTAAAAGGAAAAGATAGTAGTATTGCTTATATGAAAATACGAGGTTTTTCAAGAGGTTCTTATAAAGATTTTTATAGAGAAAGTTTTGAAAAAATAGATTCATTAAAGATTAAAAGTTTAATTATTGATTTAAGAGATAATGGAGGAGGGCGTTTATCAGAAATAAACAACTTATATTCTTATTTAATAGATAAAGATTATGTTTTCATTAATGATAGCGAAGTAAATAGTCGTATTCCTTTTCTAAAATCCTTTATGAGTAATACAACACCTGGAGGCGTTAAAATTTTTGTAGGACTGTTATCTCCTGCCATCATTGCTCATAATTTAATAAAAATTAAAAAGAAAGATGGAAAACTGTACTATAAGTTTCGTTATTCTAAATTACAAGAGCCTAGTCCTTTAAATTATAAAGGAAAAATATATGTTTTGATAAATGGTAATTCATTCTCGGCTTCGTCAATATTATCGACACATTTAAAAGCAAATAAACGAGCTACTTTTATAGGAGAAGAGACAGGTGGTGCCTATAATGGTACTGTAGCTGGAATATTTAAAGGCTACAAACTTCCAAATAGTAAGGTGAGAATAAATATGGGTATGATGCAAATAGATGCCCCTCAAAAGGTAGCCCCAGATGGCTATGGTGTGAAAGCAGATATTATTATGAAACCAACGCGCCAAGACAGAATTGATAATGTAGATGCTGAACTTAATTGGATTATTAAAGATATTGAAGGTAAAAATTAAACCATATACAAATTAAAATGCTAATTTTGCGAACAGTTTTAGTATTGTCTAATCAAATTCATTAAATATAAGATACCTATCGATTACTATTATGATCGTAAGGATACTTAAAATAAATATAATATGAGTAAATACGATGTAGCCGTTATAGGCTCTGGACCTGGAGGATATGTTGCAGCAATACGTTGCGCACAACTAGGAATGAAAACAGCAATAATCGAAAAATATTCTACGCTTGGTGGTACTTGCTTAAATGTAGGGTGTATTCCAAGTAAAGCACTTTTAGATTCTTCACACCATTATGATGATGCTATTAAGCATTTTAAAGAACATGGTATTGATATTCCTGGAGAGATAAAAGTGAATTTAAAACAAATGATTGCTCGTAAGCAAACCGTTGTAGATACTACCACAGGTGGTATTGACTTTTTAATGAAAAAGAACAAAATTGATGTTTACGAGGGTGTAGGTAGTTTTATCGATGCCACTCATATAAAAGTTACGGGTAAAGATGCGACTAAAATCGAAGCAACAAATACGATTATAGCTACTGGTTCTAAACCATCAAGCTTGCCTTTTATAAATATTGATAAAGAAAGAATTATTACATCTACCGAAGCTTTAAAACTTAAAGAAATACCAAAACATATGATTATTATTGGTGGTGGTGTAATTGGTCTCGAATTAGGGCAAGTATACAGACGATTAGGTGCAGAAGTATCTATTGTTGAGTATATGGATAGAATTATACCAACAATGGACGCAAGCTTGTCTAAAGAATTGAATAAAGTCTTTAAGAAAGCCAAATTCAAAATGAATGTGTCTCACAAAGTAAAATCTGTGGAACGTGTTGGTGATGAGGTTATTGTAAAAGCCGACAATAAAAAGGGTGAAGAAGTAGAATTTAAAGGGGATTATTGTTTAGTATCTGTTGGGCGTCGTCCTTATACAGACGGTTTAAATGCTGAAGCTGCAGGTGTTAAGTTAACAGATCGTGGACAAATAGAAACTAACGCTCATTTACAAACAAGCGCTTCTAATATATATGCTATTGGTGATGTTGTAAAAGGAGCAATGTTAGCACATAAAGCTTCTGAAGAAGGTTCTATGGTTGCTGAGATTATTGCAGGTCAAAAACCGCATATCGATTATAACTTAATTCCAGGTGTTGTTTACACATGGCCAGAAGTTGCCGCAGTTGGTAAAACCGAAGAACAATTAAAAGAAGCTGGTGTAGCATATAAATCTGGTTCTTTTCCAATGCGCGCATTAGGAAGAAGTAGAGCAAGTATGGATATAGACGGATTTGTAAAGATTCTTGCCGATGAAAAAACAGATGAAATTCTAGGTGTGCATATGATTGGTGCACGTTGTGCCGATTTAATTGCTGAAGCAGTTGTTGCAATGGAATATAGAGCTAGTGCTGAAGATATTTCTCGCATGTCTCATGCTCATCCAACGTTTGCAGAAGCAATAAAAGAAGCCGCATTAGCAGCTACTGAAGATAGAGCACTACATGTATAATACTAAATCCCTTTGAAAAAAGAGATCTGATGATAATTAGCCAAGCCTTAAAAAAAGGTGTAAAATTTTCGATTTTCTTATATTTAGGATTAAAATCGCTCAGAATACCAATGAAATTAATAAGTTATTCTGTTTTCAAGGCTTGACTATTTATATATTATTTAAATATCACGAAAATATTTAGTTAAGCCTTTTGACTATCCCTTAAGACAGGTTGAAGTCGAAAATTATTTTTAATAAACGAGTAGTTATCTACTGCGGTCTAAAATATGATAGGATTATTTTAAGATGCTAAAAAGTTAAATAGTTACAAAACTCACTGATACATGTTTAATTACTGAACTTTATACCATTTATTGTTTGAATTTATTAACTAAATTAGATATTTCACTATTAATTAAAGCTCTTGTATTAAATCCCATATTCGCAAACGTCTATTATAATTATCTTCATTAATATCTCTAATAAAACAATATTGGTTTACTTCTTCATTATTTACTTTGTGCGATAGCTCTTCAGCAGTAAATGGACCATATTCCTCGGAATCTTCAATGTAATAAAATTGATGATCAGAAATTATATTGGTAGCTTTAGCTTTATATTTCTGTTTTAAAAACTCACCAACATCATCAAGAGTATTTATTTCATTATCATAATTAGTCTGATTTAAAAAAACAGCATAATCATTATGTTTTTCACGATCGAGCACCAAGATATCTTCTCCTTTAAAATAAGCTTTAAAGATGCTTAAGCCGTCTTCAGTCTTAATAGAAAAGGTGTTTTTAAAATCGATACACCAAGAGGTTTCACTAGTCGAATCATTTTCAGTGATTATTAGTGTGTTTTCATCAATAAACGTGTACACCGATTTTTTTTCAGAAATACCATTTACTAAAACCCAATTTTGATTAATAAGTAGCGTCTCATAATGACTTTCGTAATCGAAAGACTTCAAACTAGGAAGTAAACTTAATATCTGAGATTGCATTAGCTTAATAGAGGATTTAATAACAAACGTTAATTTTTTGTTTTTATTTTACTAAAAACAAGAATGTTACTAGCTATTAAGTCGTATAGAGAGCGTATTTTTTACATAAAATTAAAAAAAAAGTTTACTTAGAATAAATCATTTAAAACCTTTGCCAAACGAATACCTCCAATTTGAAGCTGAGAACGTACTGTTTTTAAATAGTCGAAAGAATAACGGTAGCCAATATTATCGCCTTCATTTACAGAGTTGTATATCTTCTTCGTTAATTGATGTGTTTCATCTACCCAATTGGTAATCGTTCCTTTTTCAATAGCTTTTATTTGAGTTTTTGTTAATGCTGGAGAATTTGAAGCAAGCTCACTGTAGCTCATACCATAAGATTCTATAATTTCTGTATCCCATACTCTGTGTAGATTAGAATCTTTATTTTTCCATTTTAATTTAACTCTATTACCACCACGATCTTTCTCTTTACCTATATGCATAGGCTGGTGTAAGTCACCAATTAAATGAATTAATAATCTTAAATAAAATGCTTTATCTTCTTTCGAAGCATTTACATCTTTTATGATAGTTTTGCAATATTTTATTCCGGTAACAAGATCTCCTTTGGTATTCTTCTTTGAGTTATCATAATTATCATTAAGAGACATATTTACATAATGCCATGGTTTAAATTTATCATAACGATCATCAGATTTTATTTCGTCTGCAAAAGTAGAAACTAAAGCTAAAGATTCACTATTTAATAATTCCTTTATTTTTCTTTTAGTGCTATTCTTTATGTAAGAATCTGCAATTTCTCCAACAACGCGATGTCCCGTTTTACCCCAAAAAGGAGAAGGATTAGAGGCATTAATGACTTGAAAAGTATATAGATATATAAATGATATTAAAAAGATCCTTGTTTTCATAAATTTATAATTTTGGCTACTTTTTTTTATTTCTTTTATTATAGTTTTTATCGCCTTTAGTTTTAGGCTTCTTATATTTTGCGGCAATTTTAAATTTATAAGATCCTCCTAGATTTTCTTTACTATTTTTTTCAGATTTATCATGAAAAGCAGGACCAGGGATATCGTCTTCTTTTTTACGCTTAAAAGGATTGTTATGTTCTTTAATTTGAGGGCGTTCTTCTTCTATTAATTCAGTAGAAATTTCTACATCTTTAGGAATATCTATTTGAAGGATTTCCATTTGCATTAATTCCTCAATCTTTTCTAAACTGTCTTGTTCTTTTTCAGTTGAAAAAATAATAGATTGCCCTTCTCGTTCTGCACGACCAGATCTTCCAATTCTATGCATATAGTTTTCAGGAAAAAGAGGCGTATCAAAGTTAATAACATGAGAAATATTATCGATATCTAATCCACGTGCCATGACATCGGTCGCAACTAGAATACGATTATCGCCAGCTCTAAACTGTTCTATACTTCGTAGTCTATAGTTTTGCGTTTTATTGGAATGAATAACACAAAGTTCTTCTTTGTAAAA
The DNA here is from genome assembly GCA_937959395.1 of uncultured Flavobacteriaceae bacterium. Classification (GTDB taxonomy): domain Bacteria; phylum Bacteroidota; class Bacteroidia; order Flavobacteriales; family Flavobacteriaceae; genus JAHDGB01. The sequence continues at coordinate 12,591 of CALGLR010000104.1, forward strand.
TTCGTCTAACGCTTCAAATAAGCGATCGGCCATTTTCTTGAAAGCAACAAAAATGAGCACTTTATGATACTTTTCGGTATCGTCTAGTAAGTGTTTTAATAAATTTAGTTTTGTATAAAAATTAGGAACACTATACTTTGATTGTGCAATATTTTCTAAAGGCGTACCAGAAACAGCTATAGATACTTTTTCTGGAACAGTAAAAAAATCGTTAATTAAGAGATCAACATCTTCAGTCATTGTTGCAGAAAACATGATGTTCTGTCTTCGTTCAGGAAGAATGTCAAAAATATTAATAAGCTGGTGTCTAAACCCTAAATCTAGCATAACATCAACTTCATCTATTACTAATTTTTGAATAGATTTTAATTTTAATACATGGCTAAGCGCCAAATCGTATAGTCTACCTGGCGTAGCAACTAAAATGTCTATTCCTTTAGCAATAGCCTGTTTTTGTGTATTTATATTTGTGCCTCCATAAACACCTAATATACGAGTATTAATGTATTTTGTTAGTTTTTCAATCTCATCTACTACTTGAACTACTAATTCTCTAGTTGGTACTAAAACTAAAACTCTAGGATTCTCTTGTTTGGAAAATGATAAGTTTTTAAGAATAGGCAACATGTAGGCAAAGGTTTTCCCTGTACCAGTTTGCGCAATTCCAACAATATCTTTTCCGCTAGAAACGACACTAAAAGCTTCAGCTTGAATTGGAGTAGGAGTAGTAAACCCTAAATCATCAAGAGCATTATAAAGCGGCGTATTTAAATTTAAATCCCTGAAATGAGTCATAAAAATATTGAAATCCTATTTTATTATAATTGAAACCAATCTGTTACATTTAAAAAATAATAAATTACAGATTAAAATTTACCATTATCATTTTAAAAATGCAAAGGTAAGCTTAAATACTTAATCTGAAACGATTTCATTTAATTGCGGAATTAAATCGGTTACTTGCTCTTCCCAGTTTTCTTTTATTAACTCCCAATCGGTATGAACCTTATATCTTTTAAAGGTATTCTCTTGTTTCACTTTTTTACAAGGGCCTACTATTGCTATATATGAAGATTTTTCTTTTTCAGAATTTTCATAAATCATTGAGTAGGCATAAAATAATTGATTGTTCTTAGTTATTTTTTTTAATAATTTGATTTCTGTTGGGTATTCATCATTATTATTCAAATATTCATTTAATGATAGTTTTGAAAATTTTTCTGGTTTTAAATACGTATTCGAAATTTCTTTTAATTTCTTTATATTATGATATGTTTTTATTAAAGCAAATCGAGTATCTAGGCTGTTTAAATATATTTTTTTAACTGAAGAATCTATTTCTAAGTTGTGTTTCAACCTCGCTTTTAAAGTATTAAATGTAATCCATTTATTGGTGCTAGAAATGGTTAGTTTCTTTGTGAAAGCATTTATATAGGAATCGTTAGTTGTAGCAGGAATACTGCAAAAAAATGATAGATAACTATTAATAAGAGTATGCGAATTGTAGTCATAATCGTCTTCTTTTAGCATGTTTATATAAGCATCTAAATCTTCTGAGGCAAATTCGTTAATATAATTAAGGTTTGATAATATAGACATGCTATTTCTATCATTAGATTTTAATATAAGTGACGAAATTTCTAATATATTTCTACGAAACTCTTTCTTGTTTCTAAGCTTTATTAGCGGTTTATAATTAGCAATAGCAAATTTAATCGAGTCTTTAAAAGGCAAGAAAAGACCATAATCGTGGGTGTTACCATCTTTAGGTGTATGATTAAAAAGTAAATCACTATAAACAGTTAAACGATTACTGTTTTCTAAATTAGGAATGGTATATAGTATAGTTCGTTTCGAGTTTTCGCTTAAACCTGGTTTTAAATAAAGTGTTTTTAGAAAATCTAAAGTTTTATTATTATTTACTTCTCTAAGAACATTTAAAACAGCTTCTGTAACTAAACCTCTATTTTTTTGAGATGCATAATCTACGTTAACGGCTTTATAAAGTTTTTTTAAATCACTTTCTTCAAATTCGTAATAATTAAAGGCTCCTATAGCATTATTAAACTGTGTGGAGTCTTTTGATTTTAAATCATTAATAATACGATCAACCTTAGGTGAAAAATAATCAATAGATTTTGTTTTCTTATTCGGTTTGTAGCTTTTAAGAATAGAATCTGTTAGCGAACTATTTATTGTTTCTTTACTAGTATATGCTGAACTTAAAAAGAAATGATTATTATCTAACCACAATACATAACGGCTCATCAAACTATCTTTTTTGTTTACTACCTTAAACTCTAAGGCTTCTGTAGACCCCATTTTTATTTTATTTTCACTTATAATTGAATCATTCCAACTCAAGAGGTTTTCTTTATTGATTTTATAAAAATTATCTATGCTATTAATTTTGAAATAGGGTTTTAATTCTGAAAACTCAAAAGAATAAAGATCTCCATTTTTAGTATTTCTAGAAAAATACCCTGAAGAATTTTCAAAATAGGTTTCAGAAAAATCTAATGAATCTTTTACAATTCTATTTTTTTCTAAGGTTTTAAAATCAAAATTATTTGAAGCATGAGATATTACAATTTCATTATCTTTAAAATTTTCGAATTTAAAGCTCTTAAAAAAAGCATTATTTGGATCTGCTTTTTCTTCCTTATTTATCTTTTGGCTTAGTAATAAATACGTTCTGTTTCCTCTAAAATATATTTTGCATATGGCATGAAAATTATCTTGTAGTAATAATTCGTATTCTCTACCTTCATAACCATTTAGAGTTATTTTTTTAGACGATAGCAATTTATTAGATTTAGATAAAAGGCTCTCTTTTAGTAATACAAAGGACTCTTCTAAATTATCTATATGATAACCGGTTGGCAAATCATTGTACCTAAACAAATAATTATTTCCGTTATCAGTATCAGATGATAAGTATAAGTTTAATTTATAGGGTTCACCATCTTGTTCATAAGGATTAGCTACTTCACGAGAAGAATCTTTAGGGCTAGAAGGTAAATTAACTGAAAAAGCGCCATCTTCATTATAATAGTTAAACCATTTTTTTGCTTTTTCGGGTTCTGGTTCTGTAAATTTTACAGAATTAAAAAAACGATCTATAGCTTCATTTTGTATTGTATCAATATCATCTAAAACAAAGAATTGATAAAATATGCCTTTATTTATTAAATAAATGGATCTAATACCTGTAAAAGGAGAATCATTATTAATAGTGTTTTGATCCATTATTAATTCATAACCAGAAACACCGTCGATAGTTACTTTTTTACGTGAGACAATTTCGGCATTATACTTATTACTGGTATTAGTAATTATTCGTTCATAAAATGCATCTCTATTATCTTCCGTTACTTGTTTTCTTAAGTCTAAAGTAAAAAAAGTATAATATTTTTTTGAAATAATATCTGGATAAGAGTTTAATTTAAAATCAACATAACTACTATCTATATTAACAATACCAGGTGTTTCTACAGAGTATCCCATTTTAAGATCTGCAAATTTATGCCACTTCATTTTTAAAGGATCAATTTTAAATGTATTAGCGACTCCTGTAAATTTTGCTTCAGCAACAGTAACTTTATAACCTTTATCTCTTAGCATTTTTATTAAACCGATATCGCCAGGTAAATGTGCCGCACCAACAGCAGAAAAAATGGAGCTGTTTTTCATCTCTTTAATAATACTTTCACACATGACTTTATTACGAGACTTTAATTCATCATCATAACCAGAATATGAAGACACCATTTTATCAATTTCATTAATATCTCCAGTTAAATAAATTTTAGTAAGTGTTTCAAGTTGTTTGTTATATGTATTAATATCTGTCTTTACTTCTTGAAGAATAAATTCGCGCTGTTCTTTAGGAGTTAGTTTTTTAAAAGGATCAATTTGATCCTCAATATCTTCTAGACCTACAATTTCTTTTTGCATTGTTTTCGCATGACCAAGAAGGTACATATCTACAAAAGTTGCTTTATCGTCTTCTTTATCTCTATCTGGGTGAAGCATAGAAATTAAAACATTTGGGTCCTTTTGTATACTTTCTTCAATTTTATAACCATTAACTAGAAAGAAACGATCAGAGATTTGTTTAAACTCTTCAGTGTTTAATAATTTTTTATAAGTTAAATAAGCTTTGTTATCGTGCCTCTTAGGGTTCAGTTTTAAAGCAATTGAATCTGGCTGAACTTCTAAAGCAAATTTTTCACAACTTTTTATGGCTGGTAATACGGCATCACTAAAGTTAAATGCCCGCACATCATCGACATGCATAGTGCCAAATAAATAAGATGGTTTAACTTGATTTTTGCCTTCAATTTTCCATAGTAATGAATAATTACTTCGTTCTTGAGCAGAAGTATTGAGAGGAAATAGCAGTATTAGTGCTATTAAATAACAGTAGGGTAGGTAGGTTTTCAAAGTTTTGGGGCGGTATTAAAAGTTTATAAAATAGGGCTTACATTTTTTAGTTAATAGATATGCTTGATAATAAACAGATTCTTAATAAATTTGATACTTATCAATAAAAAGATTTTTTTGAGGACTAAACGACTATATTCAGTAAACAATATCCAACAATATAAGAAAAAAATATTAATTTGGGCACAACAATTTGAAGATGTTTTATGGCTAGATTCTAATAATTATAATCAGATATATTCTAGTTATGATGCTGTATTGGCGGTAGATACGCTTACAAGTATTAAGACAGATTACTTAAATGGCTTCGAAAAATTAAAGGAATATTACTCAACGACGCAAGATTGGATTTTTGGATATCTTACCTACGATTTAAAAAATGATGTAGAAGTTTTAAACTCAAAAAATCACGACGGATTAGCATTTCCAGATTTATATTTCTTTCAGCCTAAAAAGCTATTTCTAATTAAAGGTAACGAAGTCGAAATCCTTTATTTAAAAATGATAGACGATGAAATAGATGGTGATTTAGAAGCTATAAATAGGAGTTTAGAAACAGATCTTATCCCAAAACATAATGACATAAAAATAAAGTTACGCATTCACAAAGACGATTATTTTAAAAAAGTAAATACAATGCTTTCTCATATAAAACGAGGTGATATCTATGAAGCAAACTTTTGTCAAGAATTCTATGCAGAAAACACAACGATTAATCCTTTAGAAATTTATAATAATTTAAATACGATTTCAAAACCGCCTTTTGCAAGTTATTTTAAATCAGGCGATAAGTATCTTTTATCTGCAACACCAGAGCGATACATCAAAAAAGAAAAACAGAAAGTTATTTCGCAACCTATTAAAGGAACTGCAAAAAGAGACCAAGACGAACAGCAAGATTTTGTTTTAAAATCAAACTTAGCAAAAGATGAAAAGGAACGTAGTGAGAATATTATGATTGTAGACTTGGTGAGAAATGATTTATCACACACAGCAACAAAAGGAAGCGTAAAAGTAGAAGAGCTATGTAAAGTGTATACTTTTGATCAAGTACATCAAATGATATCTACTGTTGTTTCTAATGTAGAAGAAACAACTCATCCCGTAGACATTATAAGAACCACTTTTCCTATGGGGAGTATGACGGGAGCTCCTAAAGTTTCTGCCATGAAAATTATAGAAAAATTAGAAGAAACAAAAAGAGGATTGTATTCTGGAAGTATAGGTTATTTTACACCTCATGGAGATTTTGATTTTAATGTTGTTATTCGTAGTATATTGTATAATGAAACGAAAAAATATATTTCCTATTCTGTAGGAGGAGCAATTACAGCTAAAAGCGATCCTTTAAAAGAATATGAAGAATGTTTAGTAAAGGCTAAAGCAATGCGTACCGTTTTAGAAAACTAGTCTTTTTAGTCGTTAGTTTGTAGCTTAGGAGGTTTATTCCTTTTATGTCGCATTGAGCGCAGTCGAAATACTATTAAAACCTAAGATTTAAATGTCTTCGACTGGCTCAGACTGACATTTATTCCTTAACTTAATGACATTGAACTCTCCTCAAGGAAGGAACTATTACGAAATCGCAACGGTTTGTTGCATACGATTATACAATCGAGTAAGAAATTCCTTCCTTGAGGAAGGTGCCCGCAGGGCGGAAGGTGTTTCATAAAAGTAAAAACATATGATAATTTGTTACGATACATTTAAATTCAATTCAAACAACACCGAATTACAAGGATACTTTTGGGAACCGCAAAAGACAAAAGCAGTTGTTGTTTTAGTTCATGGTATGGGAGAACATGCTTTACGGTTCGAAGACTCCGTAATTAAATATATGCTTGAAGGTAATTATGCGGTATTAGCTCTAGATTTATATGGTCATGGAAAAAGCAAAGGCAAGCGCGGGCATTGTCCTAGTTATCAATCACTTTTAGATGCAGTAGACGTTTTGGTTAATAAAGCGCATGAACTATTTTTAAGTCAACCTATTTATCTCTATGGGCATAGTTTAGGAGCTAATATTGCAATAAATTACGTATTAACACATCCTAATAAAGTAAAAGGGTTAGTGGCTGCTAGTCCATTATTGAGATTAGCATTTGAGCCTCCTAAATGGAAAATTTCTTTAGGAAAATTATTATTTAAAGTGTTACCATCATTAACATTAGCTAGTGAATTAGATGTCGATGCTATTTCTAGAGATCCTCTTGAAGTGAAGCGTTATGTCGATGATGCTCTAATTCATGATAAAGTAAGTCCAATGTATTTGTTTCCAGTTTTAGAAGCAGGGGAGAATGCTTTACTTAAAGCAAATGAATTAAAGACACCTAGTTTAATTATGCATGGAACTGCAGATCGTTTGACAGATCATAAAGCGACTGTTGATTTTTCTAATCGTTCACATTTAACAGAGCTAAAACTCTTTGAGGATGGGTATCATGAATTGCATCACGATTTGTGTAAAGAAGAATTTATAAAAACAGTACTTAATTGGTTAGACAAGCAGTGAGTTTATTTCAGCTTAAAAAATACTAATTTTCGCTACAATCCAAAAAGTTAAAATGAGTTCAGTAAATTTGTCGCATGCTTAAAACGTTTCAAACACATATCATTAATAATTTATTATTTCTTACAGAAAGTAAGCTTCTTATAGCTATTTCTGGAGGATTGGATAGTGTGGTGTTAACTCATTTATGCCATACTTTAAAATTAAATATAACGCTTGCGCACTGTAATTTTAATCTTAGAGATGCTGAAAGTGATACTGATGAAACTTTTGTATTAGAATTGGCAGAAACTTTAGATTTAGAAGTTTTTACACAACGTTTTGAAACTGAAACTTACGCCAAAATCAATAAGTTATCTATACAAATGGCTGCTCGTGAGCTGCGTTATAATTGGTTTGAAGAATTAAGTTCACAATTAGAATTCGATTTTATACTCACAGGGCATCATGCCGATGATAATCTGGAAACGTTTTTAATTAATTTAACTCGTGGTACAGGTTTAGAAGGCTTAAAAGGGATTCCAGAAGTAAACGAAACTATTGTTAGACCTTTATTGCCGTTTTCTAGAGAAGATATCGAATATTATGCCAATGAAAACGATTTAAAATGGAGAGAAGATAGTAGTAATGCTTCAACTAAATACTTAAGAAATAAATTGCGTCATGAAGTCATTCCAAATTTAAAAGAAACAAATCCGCAATTACTACAAAACTTTAAACAAACATTAAATAACTTAAATGATACAGCGAGTATTGTTGAAGAAAGTGTAGATGCCGTTTTAAAGCGTGCTATTAAAAAAATAGACAACCGTAAAATTGTTTATACTATAGAAGCGTTTAAAAAACTAAATAATCCCAAAGCGTATTTATATGAAGTGTTTAAAGATTATGGTTTTATTGAGTGGAATGATATTTTAGCACTTTTAGATGCGCAAAGCGGGAAACAATTGTTTTCAAAGACGCACCGATTATTAAAAGATAGAGATTGTTTAATTTTAACCGAAATAGCTTCAGATGAAACTAAAATGCCTATTTTAATAACTTCGGAAGACCATAAAACGATCATTGAAAACGGACATTTACTAGTTGAAAAAGTAGAAACAGTTTCAGAATTGAGTTCAAATGAAATTTATATCGATAAAGAATTGTTAAAATTTCCGCTAATTGTAAGAAATTGGGTAGAAGGCGACTATTTTTATCCTTTAGGAATGCAAGGTAAAAAGAAGCTTAGTAAGTATTTTAAAGATGAAAAATTGTCTTTAATTGATAAAGAAAAAGTGCAACTATTGTGTTCTAAAAATGATATAGTTTGGGTTATTGGTAAACGTGCCGATAACCGATTTAAAGTATCTAACAAAACTAAGAATCTATTAAAAATAACATTACAAGAATGAGGCATACGCTAGCTTTTTTATTCGTTTTTTTTACTGTATTTACAGCCTCTTCGCAACTAGAACCTGTAAAATGGAAGACGACTGTTGAGAAACTATCAAATAATGAGTATAATTTAATATACCAAGCAGCCATTCAAGATCATTGGCATTTGTATTCTCAAAATTTGCCAGAAGATAGTGCTATTCCAACTGAATTTGTTTATGATTCTATTGCACAAATTAAAGATTTCAAACTGTTAGGGAAAGCAAAAGAAAGTAAGATTACTACTGGCTTTGATAAAGTTTTTGGAATGGATTTATCCTATTTTGATAAACAAGCAACGTTTACTCAAAAAATAAAAGTTTTAAACCCAAACCTTAAAATCATAAAATCTGAAGTTAACTTTCAGGCTTGCGATGATGCTAAATGTATTTTTGAAAGCGAGATTTTAACTTTCAAACTTCAAGAAGATAGAAAATCTAACATTTTTGAACCCGTTAAATGGAGTTCAAAAGTTAATGATTTAGGAGACGATTTATATGAAATTGAATATATCGCTAAGTTAGATAAAGGCTGGCATATTTACTCTCAAACGTTAGATGGTGAAGATGGTCCTGTTGCTACATTGTTTTCTTTTAAAGACCAAAAATCAAATTACGAATTACAAGGGAAAACAATAGAGTCTAAAAGTAAAGAAGTCTTTGAAGAAGCTTTTGAAATGAAAGTTAGGTACTTTGAAGATAAAGCTGTTTTTAAACAAAAAGTAAAAGTTTTAAATAAAAACTTAAAAACAATTACGTCTGAAGTCGAATTTATGGTTTGCGACGACGAACGTTGCTTACCTCCAGAAGCACATGAGTTTACTACAGCTTTAGATGGAAGCGCAGAGGTTACTTTTAATACCACGACATTAGATACTAAAAGTATGGTGAACTCCAAAGCTCTTAATTTAAATATTAAAGGAAAGGATAAATACCAACAAGAAGAAGTTAAAGAAAAGAGTAATATTTCTATTTTCTTTTTGGGTTTTTTAGGCGGGTTAATTGCTTTATTAACACCATGTGTATTCCCAATGATTCCTTTAACTGTTTCATTTTTTACTAAAAGTGCTAGTAATACACAGAAGGGATTAGCAAATTCAGTAATGTATGGTGTTTTTATCTTTTTAATTTACTTTTTATTAAGTCTACCATTTCATGTATTAGATTCTTTAGATCCAGAAATATTAAATAATATCTCAACTAATGTGACTTTAAATATCATCTTTTTTGTCATATTTATTGCTTTTGCTTTTTCATTCTTTGGTTATTTTGAATTAACCTTACCACATTCTTGGAGTGCCGCTTTAGACAGTAAAGCTAATAGTATTGGTGGATTAATAGGTGTGTTTTTTATGGCGTTAACTTTAGCTATTGTTTCTTTTTCATGTACCGGACCAATATTAGGTACTTTATTAGGAAGCTCATTAACGAATGATGGCGGGGCGACACAATTAACTTTAGGTATGAGTGGCTTTGGCTTAGCTTTAGCCTTACCATTTACTTTATTTGCGATGTTTCCTAAATGGTTAAATGCGCTACCAAAATCTGGTGGTTGGTTAAACACTGTAAAAGTTGTTTTAGGATTTATAGAAATTGCATTAGCGTTAAAGTTTTTATCTAATGCAGATTTGGTAAAACATTGGGGATTATTAAAAAGAGAGGTTTTTATTGGTTTATGGATCATAATAGGAATAGGTCTAATTTTATATTTATTAGGGAAAATTAAATTTCCACATGATGGACCTTTCAAAAAACCTACTAAATGGAGATGGTCATTTATATTTTTAGTTTTTGCATTTGTAGTGTATTTAATTCCTGGATTGACAAATACTAAACACGCCAATCTAAAACTATTAAGTGGTTTCCCACCGCCATTACCTTATAGTATTTATGAAAAAGATAGCGAGTGTCCTTTAGGTTTAAATTGTTATAAAGATTTAGATGAAGGAATTGCTGCCGCAAAAGCAGAAAACAAACCTATTATGTTAGACTTTACAGGATGGGCATGTGTTAATTGTCGTAAAATGGAAGAGCAGGTGTGGAGTAAAGATCGAATCTTTCAAGTTTTAAATGATGATTATATAATTATATCACTTTATGTAGATGATAGAAAGAAACTACCTAAAGAGGCGCAATTTCAATTTATAAAACAAAACGGTAGCCTTAAAAACATAAAAACAATAGGGGATAAGTGGGCGACATTACAAACCGTTAATTTTCAAAACAATTCGCAACCGTTTTATGCTTTATTAAATCATAATATGGAATTATTAAATCATACCACAGCCTACACGCCATTAGCTGGCGAATATTTAAATTGGTTAGAAAAAGGGGTGGAAAATTTTGAAAAACAGAAATAGATATTATTATTATTATTCATTGAATGATATTTAACGATATGTTTTAAATTCTCATAACTATTTGTTTAATATAAGATCATGATCTTATTGAATCATAAAAAATAAATAAACTTCGTCAGTTCGATTGTTTTTCTTAATGCAATGAAAAAAAATGTATGGCGAACCACTTATGAAAGTAGAAAAGAGTTTCTCAATACAAATTTACTTCGTTACTCTTTGTAAATCCACTCGAAGTGACGAAGAGAGATATTCCGATTATTTACTTTTGAATTTCATTAGCTCATAAATAATACCAATAATAATGAAGAACCTGTAATTGAAAATTCATGTACACCTATGTTTAAAATAGATATTTTTGAATAAATAAATTAAGGTTAACAATTAACTTATCTTTTTCTATTACCTGAAAAATGGCTAAAATTCATCCACATTTTGTTCCTTTTTTTATGCGTATCACTAATACGTATTTCTAAAAGTCAAGATGAGTGCAATTGTAATTATCATACATTACAGATATTCAATTAATTTTTAATCAAAACTACTTTTCATTTATTCAAAAATAAAATATTATGCTTTACTGTTTAATTATGTCTTGATAAAACTAGATGTTCTAGTTTTTAGCTATTTCTGTTTCCTTGATAAAACATAACATTAGCTGTTTTTAACTCATTAATAACTCATATTGACGATTTTTAATTTTTTCTATGAACTAGTTTTGTCCCAACATTAATAATAACAAATCAAAATTATGAAAAACTTAAAATCATTTTTAATTTGCGTTCTAGCAGCATCAATGTTTGTAGCGTGTAACAAAGAAGAGATTGAGACCACTCAAGAAGAAACACTTGAAGTTTCAGATGAAAAAAAGAATCGTGCTTTAAAAGAAGCTAAAATTTTACTTAAAAGTATTCGAAAAGATGGAGGTATTCCTTACAATTCAAAAAATCCTGCCATTACTTTTAATCAACGTCAAAATGTTTTTATTCCAAGTGTTCTAGGTATTGATTACAGGATAGATCGCTCTGTTGTTCCAGCAGGACCTACCGTTAGATTTCCAATGTTTAAAGGTTTAGAAACACTTCCAAATGGTAGAAAAAGAGTATGTTATTATATAATAACAGAATCTTCTAACAGAGCAATGGCAAAAAAAATGGGTATTATTTTCTCTCCTAGAATGGCTAATGCTAAGGGTTCAGGAGGCGCTCAAAGAGCAAGGTTTAACCGTAATGGAAGATTAGTATTTAGAGGATCTGTAGATTTTTCTCCTAAAAGATCATTAGTAGCAGGTGGGACTTCTAGCGATGGGTTATTAGTTGGATTTCCTCCAGCAGCAGCTAATCCTGGTGCAATAGCAGACAATAGATGGTCTTCATATGTTATTTTACCAAGTGGTACAGTAATAAATGCACAAATGGTAGCAAATTCTACAGGTATTCATGATAGAATTCCTAATCCAAATGGTAATGGGATAGCAGAGCAAGATGATCTTAATAATCCAAACCTTGCGATTGATAAAGCTTCGGTTGTTATGCAATTATTAGATGGATGGCATGCAGGTAAACCATTTTTCTTTCATATCGTAACAGATACTTCAGATCCGGGACCAGCTGCTATTGAGTTGGGCGTTTTTGCACCAAGGTTAGCAAATTTACCTTCTTTTGGAGTATTTCCAGGAGGATCTTTGTTACCTTTTAGCCCAACAGCTAATGGAAGAACTACCGATACAGATGGCAGAGGTTTTCAAGGCTTAAATACCACTTCTTTAAGTGATCAACAGGTACAAGATCCAACAAATACGTTTCCAATAGATCCAAGTGATAGAAGATATACACCAATGTGGGATGCTCATATTACAGAGTTTACTGTTCCTGAGTCTCAACGTCCAATATTAAGAAGTTTCAATCAAGTTAATAACCTTTTAGATAGAGGGATTTTAATTCCTTTTAGAGGCAATGCGAATTCAACACCATTAGCAAATTCATTATCAGATAAGCTAACTGCAACTGGTGCAATTATAAATTGTCCAGTAGTTACTCAGCCTAGAAGAAGTGTTATTGGAACTCAAATAGGAGAACCTCGTAACTAATATTTATACTTAGATTTTTTTTAATTTTAAACCTCAGGCCATAAAATAGGGTCTGAGGTTTTTTATTTAACGTTTTCAATTTGCTAAAAAAATGCCCTTTTGTATCTCATTTTAGTCTTTTTTTCATTCCGTAGCGATGCTATGCAATTCAAAAAAGCCGTCAACCAAATTCAAAATGACTAATTTTCGCTTAAATCTAAAAAGTTTAAACGAGTTCATTTCCTTTCACATATTCGAATAATGAGCTTCAAAAGAAATTTTTTATTAGATTTTCGATGCTTATCTTTTTTTAAATACTGTTTTATATGCGACATGATTATTTTTTTAAATTGTAAACAGCTAAAGATGAAGCCCTATTAAAATAGAGTAGTAAATTCTTTGTATTTATAGTAAATTAGCATGGTTATTTACAGAGAACACAAGTATTAATAATGGTATATTGTTCTTATAATTAAAATATACGCGAGCAAGGGCACACCATGAAAAAGATACAAGGACAAATAGTAGATATTGAAAATAGAAAAATCTATAAAGGAGAAGTGACTATTAAAGATAGGAAAATAGCCTCGATAATAGAGAAAGATCACAATAGCAATCATTATATTTTACCTGGATTTATAGATGCACATATTCATATAGAAAGTTCGATGTTAGTACCTAGTGAATTTGCTAAAATAGCAGTTAAGCATGGTACAGTTGCTACAGTTTCAGATCCTCATGAAATTGCTAATGTTTTAGGAGTGGAAGGTGTCGAATTTATGATTGAAAACGGTAAAAAAACACCATTTAAATTTAATTTTGGAGCGCCATCTTGTGTTCCAGCGACTAGTTTTGAATCTGCAGGTGCCATTATAGATTCTGATGCTATTAATAAATTACTTTCTAATCCAGATATAAAATATTTGGCAGAAATGATGAACTATCCTGGCGTGTTGTTTGATGATGAAGCCGTTCTTAAAAAAATAGCTTGGGCAAAACATCACAACAAACCTATTGATGGTCATGCTCCAGGAATAATAGGAGCTGATATTACTAAATATATAGATAGTGGGATCTCTACAGATCATGAATGCTTTACCTACGATGAGGCTTTAGAAAAGCTTCATAAAGGCATGAAAATATTAATACGCGAAGGTAGTGCAGCAAAAAATTTCGATGCCTTAATAGATTTACTCCCAGATTATTTTGAAAATATGATGTTTTGTAGTGACGACAAACACCCAGATGATTTAATTATCAGTCATATTAATAAATTATGTGCTAGAGCTGTCGCCATGGAAATGAATGTGTTTAATGTGCTGCAAGTAGCGTGTCTAAACCCTATTAAACATTACAATTTAGATGTAGGTGGTCTTAAGGTTGGTGATTTTGCAGATTTTATTGTAGTTGAAGATTTATTCGATTTTAAAACGGTGCAAACCTACATTAGTGGTGAGCTAGTTTTTAATGAAGGAAAATCTTTAATTGAAACCGTCACTTTCGATACGCCTAATAATTTTAATACTACTATTAAAACGATTGAAGAATTTGCTCTAAAATCTAATGCTAAAAAAATTAGAGTAATTGAAGTGGTAGATGGAGAATTAGTGACTAATGAAATTATAGAAGATGCTTTAATTGTCGATAATAATTTAGTTTCAAACACTGAAAAAGATATCTTGAAAATGACGGTGGTTAACCGTTACAAAAATGAAAAACCAGCACTAGCTTTTATTAAAAATTTTGGATTAAAAGAAGGCGCCATTGCGAGTTCTGTAGGACATGATTCTCATAATATTATTGCAGTAGGCGTAAGTGATGAAATGATATGTAAAGCTGTAAATTTACTAATAGAAAATAAAGGTGGTATTTGTGCAGTAACCTCTTCTGAAGAAAAAATACTGCCTTTACCTGTCGCGGGTATCATGAGTGATAAAGATGCAGAAACCGTTGGTGAGAACTATGCAGAGTTGGATGCATTGGCTAAAAAAATGGGTAGCACGCTAAATGCGCCCTACATGAGTTTATCGTTTATGGCTTTATTGGTTATTCCATCTCTTAAATTAAGCGATAAAGGTTTGTTTAACGGGACGCGTTTTGAGTTTGTAGATCTTGAAGTTAAAGAATTATTGAAATATGAATAAGTTGTTAATTAAACTATTTTAAAACTATTTTTATACTTTTTTGTCTTCCTTTTTCATCTTTAATTAAAATAATGTAAACTCCATTTTTTAATGAAGATAAATTTATTGGTCTCAAAAATAGTTAAAACTATGTACTTTAGTGCATTTCGCTTTAGCTTCTAAAAAACTTACCTTTGATTTATGCCAGAACAAAGGACGAATGGACATAGCGTATCTAGGTTAAGTGTTCATATAGTTTGG
>CALGLR010000105.1 GCA_937959395.1 uncultured Flavobacteriaceae bacterium
ACCAAAATAATAAGTGCAAGTGAGCCCTTAAGCGCTTTAAATAATGATATGTGATTAATTTTCATGCAGTTAAGTAGTCATTGATTGTAAATAAGTTCGAATAATCGTCCCTAGTTATCCTAGTTCAGCCTCGGCGAATACCACACACTTATCGAAATTATTCTAGAAATAACCACCCAAAAGAAAAGACTTTATCGACGTTTTGAAGCATCAAAAATGTTTGAAGAAACAGGAGAAACGATTGCCACAGGGGCACGTGCGACGATGCTTTATCGATTAAAGGAAGGGGTTAAATTAGTTAATTTTGAGAGGGATTTGGGCTAGATTAAGGAGAAAGTGCCAAAAAGTGGGGGGGGTGTCTTTTTAGTTACATCTTTTTTAAAAACAAATGATTATTAGTTCTTTTAATAAGATATTATATGCGTGCAAAGTTAAATATCGCGCTGAGCCATTAAATTACTGGAAAATAACCACAAACACATGAGCTTTTTTTTGAACAATGATACTAAACCATTTCTTAGATGGGCAGGGGGAAAAAGTTGGCTAATAAAGCACCTAGAGAACTTACTACCACCAGAAGGTTTCAATAACTACCATGAACCATTTCTTGGTGGAGCATCAATATTTCTCTCGATAAATCCAAAAGGAAAAGCATTTCTTTCTGATCTTAATAAAGAACTGATTGAAACATATAGCACTCTAAAAACAGAGCCAGAACAAATAATCAATGTACTTAGAACATTTAAAAACACCGAAAAAGATTACTATAAGTTAAGACAAAGTAGCTTTCAAAATCCAATTGAGCAAGCTGCTCGTTTTATTTATCTTAATCAAACATCTTTTAATGGCATTTATAGAGTTAATTTAAAAGGTGAATATAACGTTCCATATGGACATAGAACGAAAGATTTTTTAGAAGAAGAAAAGCTAAGAATAATCAGCAATAAACTTAAAAATACAACTCTTGCGCACTGTGACTTTAGTGATTCAAAACAAAGGATAGAAAAGGGTGATTTAGTTTTTTTAGATCCGCCTTACACAGTTTCACATAACAATAATGGTTTTATTAAATATAACCAAAAGATTTTCTCATTAGATGATCAAGAAAGGCTAAGTGATTTAATAGATTTTATCAAATCTAAAGAGGCTCATTATATTCTGACAAATGCAGCACATGAAAAAATTATTGAAATTTTTGATAAGGGTGACTTTATGCATGAAAAAAGCAGAGCTAGTCTCATAGGAGGAATCAATGCGAAAAGAGGACAAACTAAAGAATATATTTTCACCAACATCGTGCAGCCAAGCCTATGACTGAGAATCAATTAGAAGAATTTTGGGATACAACCATTTCGGACACTAAAATCAAAAGCACTATAACAAAAAGGAAAAAAAAGTTTTTATATGAAAGTATTAAGAAAAGTGATTTTGAAAAATACGAATCTAAAGGATGGGAATTTAACAGAGAATATAAAACAAAAATTAAAGTACAAAAATTAAAATCTAGCAATACGATTTTTCAAGACGAAGTATGGACTACGATAGCCAGTTTAGGATTTGAATTCTTAAATTTAGAAAACACCATACAAATACCATATTTTAATACAGACAAATCATCACCTGAATTTGATGTTTTTGCAGCAGATTCAGAAACAATTTTATTTGTTAAATGTATTTCTAAAGAAGGTAAAATTATAAAAAGTGATTTCTTAGATGAAATTGAGGCTATAGGAAATGCCAAAGAAGATATTCACAAATCAGTCAGAAAGCTATTTCCTGATTCAAAACATAAATTAAAATTTATTCTTTCCACAAAAAATTATGTAATTTCAGATTCCGATAAAGAACTTTTAAACAATTTTCAAATATTACATTTTGATGAAGAAACAGTTTCTTATTATCAAGAACTAACTAAACATCTTGGTTTATCAACACGCTATCAATTATTAGGAAATTTATTTGAAGGGCAGGATATACCTGAATTACAAAATACTATCCCAGCAATTGAGGGAAAGATGGGAGGACATACTTACTATTCATTTTCAATTGAGCCAGAAAAATTACTCAAAGTTGGTTATGTACTTCATCGTAACAAAGCAAATAAAAAATTCATGCCTACTTATCAAAGATTAATTAAGAAGGCTCGCTTGAAAAGTGTTCAACAATTTGTAGAAGATAAAGGTTTCTTTCCTAATTCTATTATTATAAATATTAGTAATAATGGGAAAAGTCTAAAATTTGAAAAATCCTCCACACAAGTAAACGATGCTTTATCAAAAATTGGAGTTCTTCACCTACCAAAAAAATATCGTTCCTCATTTATAATCGATGGACAGCATCGCTTATACGGGTATGCAGACTCACAATACAAAGACACAAATTCAATACCAGTTGTAGCTTTTGTAGACTTACCGAGAAAAGATCAAGTTCAATTATTTATGCAAATAAATGAAAATCAGAAAGCTGTACCTAAAAATTTAAGAAATACGCTTAACTCTGATTTACTTTGGAATGCTGAAAACCTTATAGACAGAATAAAAGCACTAAAACTTCAAATAGCACAAGATTTAGGGGAAGAAAAAACATCTCCTCTATATGAGAGAATAATAGTAGGCGAAAACCCTAAAACTGCAAAATGTTGTATCACTATTGATACTATTAAAATTGGACTTGATAGAAGTAATTTCTTTGGTTCCGCAATAAAAAATGAGATGAAAAGTGAAGGCACTTTTTATGAAAAAAATATAGATAAAACCTATGATTTATTCTTCCCTTTTATTCAGAATTGTTTCCAATATATTAAAGATAATATAGAGAATGAATGGGACAAAGGTGAAGACTCACACAATAGTTACTTAACAATCAATGCGGGTATAGAAAGCCTCATAAGAATCTTCAACGATATAGTAGATTACCTTATAAGTAACGATGAAATATCGCCAAAAACAGAAAGTACAGATACCCTATTGAAAAAAGTAACTAAATATCTAGACCCTTTAATAGAACATTTCAAAAGTTTAGAAGAGGAAGATAAAATTCTTCTAAGAAAAAGTTATGGTACAGGTGGTAGAGCAAGATATTGGCGCACTTTACAAAAAGTAATACATGTTGCTATCCCAAAATTTAATCCCGATGGAATGGAGAAGTATTGGAAAGATGAAGCTCATACATACAATGACAAATCTTTTACTATAATAAGAGATATAGAAACCCATTTTAAAAAGCACTTCAAAGAAGAATTAAAATCTAATTACGGAAGTAATTGGATGAAAATAGGTATTCCAAAATCAGTTTATGAATCAATGCATAAACTAGCTTCAGAAAAAAATTATGAAATTACAAATAACGATGAAGAAGTTAAGCCTTGGGACTGCCTAAATATAATCGATTATAGAAAAATAGCTGAGCACAAAGCTAATTGGACAGATATATTCAAGAAATATTACATGAGATCTGGGGAAGAAAAACTTAAGAAAGTAGATCAAACAAAGTGGTTTGAAAAACTCTCACGTATTCGTAATGAAAATTTTCATTCTTATAGTGTTAAAGAAGATGAGTACCAACTACTTTGTGACCTAAATGAATGGCTTATAGAAAAATAATTCAATTTAAAAAGCAAAAAATGGGGGACGTACCCTCTAAGCTACCTCACCTTGAATTATAAGGGCATGTCTTATAAACTAAATGTAAGTATATTTCTTACATATAAAGAGTAGGTCTTAATCATGTCACGAACAATAACAGTTGATACGGGTAGTGAGCTGCTTGGTTTTATTGATAATCTTGTTGAGTCTGGAAACTATAAAACCAAAAGTGAGGTTGTTAGAGAGGGTTTGCGTTTACTTAAAGAAAAAGAGGCCAATTCAAAGCTAGAAGCGTTACGTCAACTTATTGACGATGGCGAGAATAGCGGTGATTTATTAGAGTGGAATATTGATAGTTTTCTTGATCGCATGAAAGCCAAAAACAAATAATGATCAAAAGAGATATTCTTCTTCGCCCACGTGCCGAAGAAGATTTAGAGTCTATTTATGATTATAGCTATGAAGAGTTTGGTTTAAACCGAGCCGTGGAGTATATCCATAATTTGAATAATACTTTCATCAAACTAGCCAATAATCCTGACTTAGCGCGTAAATGCGATTTTATAAAACCTAATCTGCAAACCTATCAAGTTTCCTCACATATTATTTTCTTTAAGGTTACGAAAGTACGTATTTCTATTATCCGAATACTGCATAAATCAATGGATTCGCCACGCCATTTATAACAAAGAAATAGAAACAGCCAAAAAGTAGGGGGGTGTCGAATGGCACTTACTTAAGCTTTTTTGGATGTCCATTTTCTCTAGTATCAGCCCTAGCTTGTGCTCTTTGTTTCATCAGTTTCGGATAGGCCTTGGGTCTTCTTTTCACTGCTCTAGGCTC
>CALGLR010000106.1 GCA_937959395.1 uncultured Flavobacteriaceae bacterium
TAATGTAATGCATTTATTGAGCTGTCCGAAAGTTAAAGCTACAAATTGATCGTATGTCTTATACTTGCTACAGCCTTTATCACTGTTATGATTATCGGCACAGCGAACTAGCATCCAACGAGGAACTAAATCTAAGATTTGACGGATTAATGGCTTGTTCGTATTTTTAGTGCGCTTGAAGAGTCCCATAAATTGTATTTTTTGTTCGCAAAAATAAAATACGGGATTCTCAGGCTTTTTTAAATTTTGACTTTCGGATGCTAGTGAAATTATCTATAATATCTTAACTCTTACAGCTTATAAGGAGCGACTAGTTAAAAAAAGTAACCAACATTTTACATAAAAAAAGCCACTAATTTAATTAGTGGCTTTTTTTATGTAAACTTAATATTCTTATAACTTATATTTTGCTTTTATCGCTTTAAACTTCTCATTAAATCCAACAGCACTATATATATTCATTAGAGTTTTTGCTACGTTCTCATCTTCTTTAATTTGAAGTACTTTTTCTAAATACGGTAATGCGCTTTTATATAAATCTTTACGACTTTCTTTTAATTCGTCGTAACGCTTATCATCTGACGCTGAACTCCCTAAACCATTCATCTCTGTTATAATATTTGCTTCTTCAGATAATATTAGAGCAGACATGTTTGTTAATGCATTTACATATTTAGGATCTAGTTTAATAACTTTATTGTAATATTCTTTAGCCTTTGCTTTATCTCCAGCTTCAGCAGAAATTACTCCTAAATTATATAATAAATCAACATTATTAGGGTCTTTTTTCACAGCCTCTTCAACTAACTTTGAGTATTTTTGTTTATCACCTAATTTAAAGTGTAAATTAGCTTCACTTAATAAAAGAGAAGTATCATCTGGGTTATTTTCTCTTGCATCTTTAAATGCAGCCAAAGCTTTTTCATTTTCACCTTGACTCATATATATTAGAGCAATGTTCTTCGTAATATCTGCAACTACAGACTTTGTTTTGCGTTCTGTAGGCTTAATATATGTACCCGTTTTCACGAACAAATCTCTTTGCTTTACATTTGGCATTCTCTCTTCTTCTCCTGTTGCTTTATTAACAGCAAAATATTCTGTTCTTATCCCAGTATATCCTAAATCTTTAAGCTTAGTATAATAATTTAGAGCGGTAGTATAACCTGGTTCCCCTACATTTACAGCACTAGCCGCTGCATAGTATAGGTAAGATTGATCTTCAGGTACCAATTCATATAAGTTATGAAAGTTTTGAGAAGCCTCATTAAACTTTTCTGACTTATAGAAATCGTTAGCTTTAACTAATAAATCATTTTCTATTAATGATTTTAACTCTGTAACTTCAGGAGTAGCATTTTCTATGTTCCCTAAACTTTTTACAGCCATCATCACATCTTCATTACTTCCTGCTCCATTCGCAAAAAAAGCTTTTCCTTTAGTTAAATAATATTTTGCTTTAGATTTAGAATCCATTGCGCTAGTCATAGATTCTAATTGCCCTACTAGTTTTTTAGCTTCAGCATAGTTGCTATTTTTCACTGCTTTCTCCAAAGATTTCAGCTCTTTCTTTTGAGCAAAAGAAAAAAGAACTACAAGTAAAGCTAAGGATAGAATTAATTGTTTTTTCATTTTTTTGTTTTTTTTGTATTTACTGCGAAATTAATTATAATTTATCAAGATCGCATATTTTGTTAATTATTTATTCCTCTTCATTATTACCAATAGTTGTGCCAGACTCTGAAGGCCCTTCTCCATCGGGAGTGTCTAGGTTTTCTATATCTTCGTCCTCGTCCTCTTCATGCATAACTTTTGCAACTGCTGCAATAGAGTCTTTTCCTTTAAGATTAATTAGCTTCACACCTTGAGTAGCTCTACCCATTACTCTTAAATCTTTCACCGCCATTCTTATAGCAATTCCAGACTTATTAATAATCATTAAGTCGTCCTCGTCAGTTACATTCTTTATAGATACTAAATTACCAGTTTTTTCTGTTACAGAAATCGTTTTAACACCTTTACCTCCTCTATTGGTAACTCTATAAGCGTCTAAACTAGAACGTTTCCCATAACCATTCTCTGAAACAACTAGGATATTGCTTTCCATATCGTCTACAGCAATCATTCCAATAACTTCATCTTTATCGTGCTGTAATCTAATACCTCTAACTCCTGAAGCTCCTCTACCCATTGGTCTTGTTTTTGCTTCTTCAAATCGAATCGCTTTACCAGACTTTAATGCTAACATCACTTGGCTATTACCAGTTGTTAACTTTGCTTCTAATAAAACATCATCTTCTTTAATAGTAATTGCATTTATACCATTCGTTCTTGGTCTAGAATACTGCTCTAAAGATGTTTTCTTAACCTGACCATTTTTGGTAGCCATAATGACATAATGATTATTAATATACTCTTCATCTTTTAAATCTTGAGTACATATAAATGCCATTACTTTATCATCTTGCTCAATATTTATTAAATTCTGAATAGCTCTACCTTTCGATGTTTTACTACCTTCAGGAATTTCATAAACACGCATCCAGAAACATTTTCCTTTTTGAGTAAAGAATAGCATGTACTGGTGGTTTGTACCTACAAATAAATGTTCTAAGAAATCTTCATTACGAGTCGTTGATGCTTTTTGTCCAACTCCTCCTCTATTTTGTGTTTTGTATTCAGTAAGTGATGTTCTTTTAATATAACCTGCATGAGAAATAGTGATTACTACTTTTTCATTAGGAATCATATCTTCGATACTTAAATCACCTCCTGCATACTCTATAATAGAACGACGTTCATCTCCATATTTATCTCTAATAACAATTAACTCGTCCTTAATAATATTCATACGACGCTCTTTGCTATCAAGAATACCTTTTAAGTCTTCAATTGTTTTCATTATTTGATCATATTCAGCTCTTAACTTATCCTGCTCTAATCCTGTAAGCTGTCTCAATCGCATTTCTACAATTGCTTTTGCTTGTATTTCAGAAAGCTTAAAACGTTTAATTAAATTAGCACGCGCTTCATCTGCATTTGAAGAGGCTCTTATTATTTTAATAACTTCATCTATATTATCTGAAGCAATAATTAAACCTTCAAGAATATGAGCACGCTCTTCTGCTTTGCGTAATTCATATTTAGTCCTTCTAACAACTACTTCATGTCTATGTTCTACGAAATAGTGAATAAGTTCTTTTAGATTTAATAATTGAGGCCTCCCATTTACTAAAGCAATATTATTTACACTAAAAGAAGATTGTAACGCTGTATATTTAAAAAGCTTGTTAAGTACAATGTTAGGAATGGCGTCTCGTTTTAAAACATAAACAATTCGCATTCCGTTTCTATCAGATTCATCTCTAATAGTAGAAATTCCTTCTAATTTTTTATCGTTAACCAAATCAGCAGTTTTCTTAATCATATCTGCTTTATTAACTTGGTAAGGTATTTCATCTACAATGATACACTCACGGCCGTTAACTTCTTCAATATTAGCTTTTGCACGCATTACTATACGCCCTCTACCTGTATGAAAAGCTTCTTTTACACCGTCATACCCATATATAGTTCCCCCAGTTGGGAAATCTGGAGCCTTTATATAAGTAATTAGCTCATCAATTTCTATATCGTTATTTTCAATGTATGCAATAGTTCCATCAACAACTTCTGTTAAATTATGAGGTGGCATATTAGTTGCCATACCTACTGCTATACCAGAAGCTCCATTTATTAATAAACCAGGAACACGCGTAGGCAATACTTTAGGTTCTTCTAAAGTATCATCAAAATTTAATTGATGATCTACAGTTTCCTTATCAATATCAGCTAACATGTCTTCTGATATCTTGCGCATACGTGCTTCTGTATAACGCATTGCTGCTGGACTATCTCCATCTACAGATCCAAAGTTTCCTTGTCCATCTACCAACATATACCGTAAACTCCACTCTTGAGCCATACGCACCATCGCATCGTATACCGAAGTATCTCCATGTGGATGATACTTTCCTAAAACTTCTCCAACTATTCTAGCCGATTTTTTATGCGCACTATTAGCCCTAACACCCAGTTCATGCATACCATAAAGTACACGTCTATGAACAGGTTTAAGCCCATCTCTCACGTCTGGAAGTGCTCTTGATACTATAACTGACATTGAATAATCAATGTAAGCTGACTTCATTTCGTCTTCGATATTAATTGGAATGAGTTTCTCTCCTTCTGCCATATATATTTTAGTTAAATTATTTTCAGTATTTCAAATCGTGCTAATATAATTATTTCATTAGTGACAACTAAGATGTTTTCGTCTAATTTTTGAGACTATTTATTAACAATTCATATGTTTTTTTTATTTAGTAACCTAACAACTAAAACTTAATGCGTAAATAATTTATTTAACAAACAATTAGGAACGTAATATTTTGCATTTCTTTTGGTAATCATAATATGTTTAGTATTTTTAGAGCACAAAGGATAACTATATGGATGACAATTTTTCGCCAAGAGTAAAGGACGTAATAGCTTACAGTAAAGAAGAAGCTTTGCGATTAGGCCACGATTTTATTGGTACAGAACACTTAATGCTTGGCTTACTAAGAGATGGAAATGGAAAGGCAATTAATATATTAAACGCGTTAGATATAGACTTAAATCATTTAAGACGCAAAGTTGAGATCTTAAGTCCCGCAAACCCAAATATTTCTATTACCTCAAATCAAAAAAAGAACTTACACCTTACTAGACAGGCAGAACGTGCATTAAAAACTACGTTCTTAGAAGCAAAGCTTTTTCAAAGCACTTCTATTAACACTGCGCACTTACTACTCTGTGTTTTAAGAAATGAAAACGACCCCACAACTAAACTTTTAAATAAGTTAAAAGTCGATTATGATAACGTTAAAGAACAATTTAAAAATATGCTTACAAACGACGACGATTATATCGAGCCTAAAGCAGAATCATTCCCTGATGATGATTCTTCTGCTGAGGACGAAAATTCAAATGAAATCTTTAATTCTCCTGCTAATAAAGGGAATAAGAAATCTAAGACCCCTGTCTTGGATAATTTTGGCCGAGACTTAACCGCTATGGCCGAAGAAGGCAAACTAGACCCTGTAGTGGGTAGAGAAAAAGAGATAGAACGTGTCTCTCAAATTTTAAGTAGACGTAAAAAAAATAACCCTTTATTAATTGGTGAGCCTGGTGTTGGTAAATCTGCCATTGCTGAAGGTTTAGCCAATAGAATTGTAAAACGAAAAGTGTCTCGAATACTGTTTAACAAACGTGTTGTGACCTTAGATTTAGCTAGCCTTGTTGCTGGTACTAAATATCGTGGACAATTTGAGGAACGCATGAAAGCAGTTATGAATGAATTAGAAAAGAATGATGATGTTATTCTTTTTATAGATGAAATTCATACCATTGTTGGAGCTGGAGGAGCCACCGGAAGCTTAGATGCTTCTAATATGTTTAAACCCGCGCTTGCAAGAGGAGAAATACAATGTATCGGAGCTACAACTCTAGATGAATACAGACAATATATAGAAAAAGATGGCGCTTTAGAACGTCGTTTTCAAAAAGTAATTGTAGAACCAACAACTGTCGATGAAACTATAGAAATTTTAAATAATATAAAATCTAAATACGAAGATCATCATAATGTAGAATATACAGACGAAGCAATTGAAGCCTGTGTAAAACTTACAAACCGTTACATGACAGAACGTTTCCTTCCAGATAAAGCCATAGATGCTTTAGATGAAGCTGGATCTCGAGTTCATATAACTAATATTGATGTTCCTAAACAAATACTCGAATTAGAGAAAAAGCTTGAAGATGTTAAGTTGTCTAAAAATTCTGTAGTTAAAAAACAAAAGTATGAAGAAGCGGCACGTTTAAGAGATGATGAAAAACGTTTAGAAAAAGAACTAACTGTAGCTCAAGAAAAATGGGAAGAAGACACAAAACTAAATAAAGAAACAGTTACAGAAGATAATGTTGCTGATGTTGTTTCCATGATGACAGGTGTTCCTGTTAATAGAATAGCTCAAGCTGAAAGCACAAAACTTGCCGAATTACCAGACCTTATAAAAGGAAAAGTGATTGGTCAAGACGAAGCTGTTGCAAAAGTTGTAAAAGCCATACAAAGAAATAGAGCTGGATTAAAAGACCCAAATAAACCAATTGGTTCTTTTATATTTTTAGGGCAAACTGGTGTTGGTAAAACACAATTGGCTAAAGTATTATCTCGAGAATTATTTGATAGTGAAGAATCAATGATTCGTATTGATATGAGTGAATACATGGAGAAATTTGCTATATCTCGTTTAATTGGAGCACCTCCAGGATACGTAGGATATGAAGAAGGTGGACAGCTTACAGAAAAAGTAAGACGTAAACCCTATGCGGTGGTGCTTTTAGATGAAATTGAAAAAGCACATCCAGATGTATTTAATATGCTACTTCAAGTATTAGATGATGGTTATTTAACAGATAGTTTGGGTCGTAAAATTGATTTTAGAAATACAATAATTATTATGACTTCTAATATTGGAGCTCGTAAATTGAAGGATTTTGGCACAGGAATAGGTTTTGGTACTTCTTCTCAAAAATCTCAAGAAGATGCCAACTCTAGAGCTGTAATTCAAAATGCGTTAAAGAAGTCTTTCGCACCAGAATTTTTAAATAGAATTGACGATGTTATTGTATTTAATTCTTTAGAAAGAGAAGATATTAATAAAATTATAGATATCGAATTAGATAAGCTTTTAATGCGTATTAAAGACTTAGGATATACTCTTAAATTAACTAAAGCAGCTAAAGATTATATTGCAGATAAAGGTTTTGATAAGCAATATGGAGCTAGACCATTAAAAAGAGCCATTCAAAAATATGTTGAAGATGCTTTAGCTGAAGAAATTATCACCTCTAATGTTGCTGATGGAGATAAAATCGTAATGGATCTTGACAAGAAAAATGATGAGATAAAAATCACTATTGAAAAGGCTCAAAAACCAACGGAGTCATAAAATTTTATTATATTGTATGCATTGCGGCTAAACCTAGCCGTAATGCATATTTATTTTAGTCCCCAAACTAACCAAATTTATAAGTAACTTAACCATGAATAAAAAATTACTACAACTTCCTTTCTGTGATTTAGAGTTTTATGAAAACTATGTTATAGGAATAATTAAAGACGGTATTACTATTTCCGAAAATGAAACCGATATAGTTACTGGTGCTGCCAATCTTTTTTTTAAAAAACAACCTTTCGTATATATTTCAAAACGAATTAATTCTTACTCAGTTAACCCTGTAATTTATAATAGTCTTTCTAAAAACCGCAATATGGTTGGTTTTGCTGTTGTTTCAGACAACTATTCTTCGCTTACAAGTGCCGAAGTAGAAAAGCTTTTTTATAAACGCCCTTTCGGAATTTTTAACGCTCTTGAAGAGGCAAAAAAATGGGCGAATGATTTATTAAACTCTCAATGTAGAGATTAATTTAGAATAAATTTAAACACTATATATAGTTAAGAAAGCATTCTATACTCATTCAATGCATAAACGTTTGTTAATAATTATAAACAAAAGTTAATTTTACTCTATTTTTGAAATATCCAAAAATCATAAATATGAAAAAACTATTAATTTGTTTATCGGTATTATCTATAATAGCCTGTAAAGAAGAACCTAAAGATTATGTTTCTTTATCAGGAAAAATAATCAATAAAAATAGTGACTCACTTATTGTTTATCAAGGACGAGATATTTCAAAAACAATTAAAGTAAATGAAGATGGTACTTTTAGCGACACATTAAAAGTTACTCCTGGGGTATATTCTATTTTTGATGGTAAGGATGGGGCTCCTGTATATTTAAAAAACGATTTAAACATTAAAATATTTGTAGATACAGAGAATTATAATGAAAGTTTAGTTTTTTCTGGTAAAGGACATGAAAATAGCACTTTTTTAGCTGATAAAATGAAATTAGAATCTTCTTTGCTAGATATAGAAGCAATGAAATCATTAGATTCTGCTGGTTTAGAAAGTAAAATAACTTCTATAAAAAAAGAACTTAACGCTTTTTTAGATTCAGGAAAAGATATAGACTCTACAATAATAGCAAAATCTAAAAAAGATGTAGAACCAATGCTTAATTATTATAAACAATATATAGCAGAAGGTATTGCTTTAAAAAAATCTTTGCCAAAAGGCTCAGTTTCCCCTTCTTTTAAAAATTATGAAAATATTGATGGAAGCAAGACATCTCTTGCAGATTTAAAAGGAAAATACGTCTATATAGATATATGGGCTACTTGGTGTGCTCCATGTAAAGCAGAAATACCTTCACTTAAAAAACTAGATAAAGACTATTCTGGTAAAAATGTAACTTTTGTAAGTCTTTCTGTTGATGACGATAGAAGCCATAAAGGGTCTTGGGATAAAGCAAAAGGAGCATGGAAAAACATGGTGAAAGAAAAAGCACTAACCGGTGTTCATCTTTTTGCTCCCAAAGGTTGGACTAGTCAATTTATTAGAGATTATAAAATTAATGGTATTCCGAGATTTGTTTTAATAGACCCAAATGGGAATATTGTAAATCCAGATGCTCCTCGACCATCTGATCCTGAATTAAGAGAATTATTTACTTCTTTAAATATCTAATTAAGAAACTTATTCATAAACAAAAAGCACTATATTAATATGGTGCTTTTTGTTTATTAACTCATTTAAATTTTTTCAATTTGCTAAAAAATTCCCCTTTTGTCTCTAATTTTATATTTTTTTTCATTCCTAGCTATACTATGCGACTCAAAAAAGTTATCAATTAAACCCAAAATGACTAATTTTCGCTTAAATCTAAAAAGTTTAAATGAGTTCTATATTAAAAACTAAAGATTTTTTATTCATTCCGAGTTTTTTCATCTCCATCCCTTTCTTCCTCCCCTTCTTCTTCCACTTCTGGCTGCTCTGGTTGTTTAAACAAATCAATAAAAGCTTCTGGTAAGCCTTGAATAACATGCGAAGCCATCATACTTTGATAACCTAAATCTTCTAATATAATATCAGCAGATCTCCCGTGTAAATACACTCCAAAAAGAGCCGCTTGTAAAGAACCATATCCTTGAGCCATTAAACCAGCTATAATACCAGTAAGCACATCACCTGTGCCTGCTGTAGCTAGTCCTGGGTTACCAGTAGAATTAACATATAACAAGTTTTCAAAAACAGTAATTGTATTTGCGCCTTTAATAACAACTATGACATCATACTTTTTTGAAAAAGCTTTTACTTTCTTAAGCTTATCAAAATCATTTTTCCATTTACCTATTAAACCTTTTAATTCTTTTGGATGTGGGGTTAATACCGTTTGCGGTTTTAATAATTTAAGTAATGCTTTTTTCTTAGATAGAATATTTAAACCATCTGCATCAATAACTAATGGCACTTTGTTCGTTTTCAAAAATCCTTCAAATGCTGTAATTGTTTTCGCATCCACTCCTACTCCTACTCCAAAAACAATAACTGTAGGTTTTATATCAAAATTAATTTTTGTTATCTTTTCTTCATCTTTATCTGTAATAACCATTGCTTCTGGAAGCGCACTTTGTATGGCTGTATAACCACATTTAGGAATAAATGAAGTCACCTTACCTGCTCCAGCACTAAGCACAGAGCGACTAGCTAAATTTACTGCTCCAATTTTCCCATAACTCCCTCCAATAACTAATACGTGTCCAAAATCACCTTTATGAGAAAACTTATCTCTTGGCAAATACATTGGTAATACTTCATGTTTACCTATTAAACTTGCTTCAGTAGATGTAGTCGATAAATATTCTGGATCTATACCAATATCTAAAACCTCCCATTGCAGTGTATATTTTGATGTTTCTGGTAAAAAGAATACTAATTTTGGTGTTTGAAAACTTAAAGTATAACCTGCATTTACTATAGTTTCTGGATCTTCAGAAGTTTTATCTGTATGTAATCCAGAAGGAACATCTATAGATAATACAAAAGCCTTAGTAGCTCTAAAATGATTAAACAATGCTTTTACCCATGCATCAACAGGTCGATTAATACCAATACCAAAAACAGCATCTACAATAATATCTGGTTGCTCAATAGCTGGGAAATCTTCTTCACAAGTTAATAATGTAGGCCAATCTTTGGTTACATTTTTAATACGATCATAATTAATTAAAAAATTCTTAGATCGCTTATCACTACAATTTACAATATAAGTTTTCACATTATATCCATGGGTAACCAAATGTCTAGCGACCACTAAACCATCTCCTCCATTATTACCAATACCACAAAAAACATGAATTGGAACCTGAGCTCCTTGCATACGCGTATGCAACCAATTAAAAATTTGTGTTCCTGCGCGTTCCATTAAGTCTGTAGAAGAAATCTCCTGTTTCTCTGCCGTTAATTTATCACCTTCGTAAATTTGTTCTTTGGAAAATATTTTCATGAAAATTATTTTTCGTTCCCTTCACCTCAATTGTCATCGGTAGAGAATCTAAATTATATAATTGCTAATTTTTAGTCTTCTAATCTATGATATAAAAAAAAACAAGGGCTATTTTTTATAATGTGTTAAAAAACAAGCGTTTGATTTTTTTATATGCATAAATGTAATACATTTGATTAGTATAGGACATAAAAATGAATACTAGATCACAAATTAATACTACAATTATTACTTCAAAATTTGAAGGCAATACTACTGTAGCATTTATTTTCACTACAACGATCTTTACTACCCTTTTGGGTTACTAGCTATTAATACCTCCAGTCCTTTGTAATATAATTACAATCTTAAAAACACATTATTAAATATACAATTCATTAAAAAATGAAAGTCTTAAAATTTGGTGGAACTTCTGTAGGTTCTACAAAAAATATAAATGAAGTCATCTCTATATTAGAAAATTACTCTAAAAACGATAAATTAATTTGTGTCGTCTCTGCTATTGGCGGTATAACAGATAAGCTTTTAGAAGCTGGTAAACTAGCCAATCAAAAAAATAAAAAATACAAACAAGAATATAAAGAAATTGTAGATGTTCACACTTCATTTGTAAAAACACTTATTCCTAAAAATGGTGATTATGTTATTGATAAGATAATGGATCGATTAAAAAAGCTTAAACAAATATTAGACGGAATTTATTTAATTAATGAATTGTCTCCAAGTACTTCAGATAAATTAGTAAGCTATGGTGAACGACTCTCTTCATTAATTATAGCAGAAACAATGATTAGTCGCGGATTAGATGCGAAACGAAAAAACTCAAGATCACTTATTGTAACCAACTCTAATTTCACAAAAGCAGAAGTGAAATACGCACAAACCAACGAAAATATTAAAAAGTATTTCTCTAAAGCCACACAAACCATAACACTACTTCCAGGGTTTATTTCAAAATCTAAAAAAGGAGAAATGACAACTTTAGGACGTGGCGGATCGGACTTTACAGCTGCCATTGTTGCTGCAGCATTAAAAGTAGATTCGTTAGAAATCTGGACAGACGTAAGTGGTATGTTTACGGCAAATCCAAAATTAGTAAAACAAGCGCAACCAATAAAAAAACTATCCTATCAAGAAGCGATGGAATTGTCTCATTTTGGTGCAAAAGTGTTATACCCACCAACAATACAACCTGTTTTAAACTTAGAAATCCCTATACATATTAAGAACACATTAAAACCAAATGATATTGGTACAATAATATCTAAAGAAAGTAATGGTGTTTCTAAAATGGCTAAAGGAATTAGTAACATAAACAACATATCCCTTTTAACATTGCAAGGGAATGGTATGGTTGGAATTCCAGGTTTTTCAAAACGGTTGTTTGAAACCTTAGCTCAAGAACGAATTAATGTTATTTTAATTACCCAAGCCTCTTCTGAGCATTCCATTTGCATTGGTATTGATCAAAATGATGTAGATAAAGCAAAAATGGCTATCGATGCTACTTTTGAATATGAAATTTCATTACAAAAAATTGATCCAATAATTATAGAGAAAGAACTTTCTATTATAGCTCTTGTAGGTGATAATATGAAAAGTCATCAAGGCGTAAGCGGTAAATTATTTAGCGCACTAGGTAAAAACAATATTAATATTAGAGCTATAGCTCAAGGTGCTTCAGAAAAGAATATCTCGGCAGTAATAGCTCAAACTGATGTTAAAAAAGCTTTAAACACATTGCATGAACGTTTTTTTGAAGGCAACCATAAACAACTGAATTTATTTATTACAGGCGTAGGTAATGTTGGCGAAAAACTAGTAGAACAAATACAGCAACAGCAAAATTACTTACTAGAAAATTTAAAAATAAACATTAGAGTTATAGGTTTATCTAACTCCAGAACCTTTTGTTTTGATGAACAAGGAATCGATTTATCGCAATGGAAAATAATGTTAAAAAAAGGAGAGAAAGCAACATTAAATAGCTTTCTTGAAACTGCAAAATCATTAAATTTAAGGAATAGTATTTTTGTAGATATAACTGCAAATGATATGGTTTCTAAAATATATTCTAGTTATTTAAAAGAAAGCATTGCAGTTGTCGCTTGTAACAAAATTGCATGCTCTAGTGAATACAATAGTTATAAAGAATTAAAACGATTATCTTTAAAATACAATGCACCTTTCTTATTTGAAACCAATGTAGGTGCTGGACTACCTGTTGTGAATACGCTAAATAATTTAATTACTTCAGGAGACAAAATTACTTCTATTCAAGCTGTTTTATCTGGCAGTTTAAATTTTGTCTTTAATAACTTTAATACTACAACTAAGTTTCACGATATTGTAAAGCAAGCACAAGAAGAAGGGTATACAGAGCCAGATCCTAGAATAGATTTAAGCGGAGTTGATGTCGCTAGAAAAATACTAATATTGGCAAGAGAAAGTGGTTTAGAAATGAATCTTGAAGACATTACTAATAATTCTTTTTTAACTGAAACTAATTTAAAAAGTGATTCTGTTGATGATTTTTATAAAACATTAATTGATGAAGAGGCTCATTTTCAAAATGTATTCACTTCTGCAGAAAAAAATAAATGCCAACTAAAATATGTCGCCGAATTAAATAATGGAAAAGCTAAAGTCGGTTTAAAAGAAATCCCATTAGGCCATCCTTTTTATAATCTTGAAGGAAAAGATAATATCGTAATGTTTTATACAGAACGTTATCCAGATCAACCTATGATAGTAAAAGGAGCTGGCGCTGGTGCAGAGGTAACTGCTTCTGGTTTATTTGCAGACATCATTAAAATAGGAAATAATTAGCAATTAGCAATTAGCAATTAGCAATTAGCAATTAGCAATTAGCAATTAGCAATTAGCAATTAGCAATTAGCAATTAGCAAAATTTAAATAATCTAAAAGCCAAAGGCCAACAGCTAAAAAACAAATTTACGAATGACTAATAAAATAAAAATATTCTCCCCAGCTACAGTAGCTAATGTATCCTGTGGTTTTGATGTTTTGGGGTTTTGCTTAGATACTGTTGGCGATGAAATGGTCATTAAAAAAAGCGCTAAAAAAGGAATACATATTACAAAAATAGAAGGTTATGACTTACCGTATGAAGCAGAAAAAAATGTAGCTGGTGTTTCAGCTTTAGCTTTAATAAAAGATTATAAGCCAGATTGTGGTTTTGAAATAGAGATTTATAAAAAAATCAAGCCAGGAAGTGGTATCGGTAGTAGTTCAGCAAGTGCTGCAGGAAGTGTTTATGCGATAAATGAACTTTTAGGCAGACCATATAACACCACTCAACTTACCAATTTTGCTATGAAAGGGGAAGCTTTAGCCAGCGGTTGTGAACATGCAGATAATATAGCACCGGCTTTATTTGGAGGTTTCACTTTAGTAAAATCTTGTACACCTTTAAAAGTATTAAAAATTCCATGTCCTGAAGATTTATATGCGACTATAGTGCATCCAAAAATTGAAATAAAAACGGTAGAATCTAGAGCTATTCTTCCGCAAAAAATTGAATTAAAACACGCCGTACAGCAATGGGCAAATGTAGGAAGCTTAGTCCATGCCATGTATACCAATGATTACGATTTAATTCGAGAATCTTTAGTAGACGTAGTAGTAGAACCACACAGAAAAAAATTAATTCCAAATTTTGATTTAGTTAAAACTGAAAGTTTAAAAAATGGCGCATTAGGATGTGGTATATCTGGATCTGGTCCATCAATTTTTACGTTATCAAAAGGAAAAGAAACTGCTGAAGCTGTAGCATTAGCAATGCAATCAATTTATTCTAAAACCAATATCGAATTTGATATTTATGTATCCTCTATTAATAAGGAAGGAATGAAAATAATGAATAATGAATAATGCAGTTAAAATAGTCTTGAATTATTGACTAAAAAAACTAGTTTGAAATATTATAATTAATTTAAAAAGATTACCGCTTTCGCGGAAAGTAAACATGAATTACTATTCTTTAAATAAAAAAGCGCCAATAACAAGTTTTAAAAATGCTGTTATAAAAGGGCTTGCTCCAGATAAAGGTTTATATTTTCCAGAACAGATTACGCCATTACCAGAATCATTTTTCGAAAATATAGATGATTTAAGTAATGTAGAAATAGCATATCAAGCTATTAAGCAGTTTGTGGTGCCAGATATTCCTGAAACGATTTTAAAACAGATCATTGAAGAAACATTATCCTTCAATTTTCCAATTGTAAAACTTAACGAGAGTATTTCTACATTAGAATTATTTCATGGACCAACCATGGCGTTTAAAGATGTAGGTGCTCGTTTTATGGCGCGCTGTTTGGGTCATTTTAATAAAGACAACAAACAACAAATTACTGTATTAGTTGCTACTTCGGGAGATACTGGAGGTGCTGTAGCAAATGGTTTTCTAGGAGTTAAAGGTGTGAATGTGGTTATTCTTTATCCTAAAGGAAAAGTAAGTGATGTACAAGAAAAACAATTAACAACCTTAGGACAGAATATTACCGCATTAGAAGTAGATGGCGTTTTTGATGATTGCCAAGACATGGTAAAACGTGCCTTTTTAGATGAAGAACTAACGAATAAGATGCAACTTACTTCTGCCAACTCAATAAATGTAGCACGTTGGTTACCACAACTTTTTTATTTTATGTTTGCTTACAAACAATTATATAAGACATATAAAGAAATTGTATTTTCAATCCCCAGCGGTAATTTTGGAAACGTTTGTGCTGGTATGATGGCACAACAATTAGGATTGCCTATTAAACATTTCATAGCTTCTAATAATGAAAATAGTGTAGTTACAAGATATTTAAATACTGGTGATTATAAACCAAATGCTTCAATACAAACTATTAGTAATGCCATGGATGTTGGAAATCCAAGTAATTTTATTCGTATTCAAGAAATCTATAATAATAATTTCAAAACATTAAAAGAGAACCTATCTTCATACAGTTTTACAGATAAGGAAACAAAATTAGCTTTAGCTGAAGTTTATAACCAATACAGCTATATAGCAGATCCACATGGCGCTGTAGGTTATTTAGGAAGTAAGAATTACCTAAAAGAAAACCCAAATGTACATTGTGTGTTTTTAGAAACTGCACACCCAACCAAGTTCTTAGATGTTGTAGAAGACGTTATTAATGAAAAATTAGATTTGCCACCACAAATTGAAGCCATAATAGATAAAAAGAAAGTCGCTATTAATATTAGTGATTATAATGACTTAAAGCATTTTTTATTAAGTGAAGACATTTAAACTTTTAAAGGTCAATTAACTTTTTATACCAACAAAAAAGAGATGACTATCATTATAATCATCTCTTTTTTCGTTTAAATAAATGTAGAAAATTATCGTACCAATTTTTTATATTTAATTCGTTTAGGCATTAAATCGCCACCTAGACGTTTCTTCTTGTTTTCTTCATAATCTGAGAAGCTTCCTTCAAAGAAATACACTTGAGAATCGCCTTCAAAAGCTAAAATGTGTGTGCATATTCTGTCTAAAAACCAACGGTCGTGACTTATCACCACTGCACATCCAGCAAAATTCTCTAAACCTTCTTCTAAAGCTCTTAATGTATTAACATCTAAATCATTGGTAGGCTCATCTAACAGTAATACATTCCCTTCCTCCTTAAGAGTCATTGCTAAATGTAAACGGTTACGTTCTCCTCCAGAAAGTAATTTTACTTTTTTATTTTGTTCACTTCCACTAAAATTAAATCGGCTTAAATAGGCTCTAGAGTTTACCTCTTTTCCTCCCATCATTACCAAATCTTGCTCATCACTAAAATTTTGCCAAATAGATTTTTCAGGATCTATATTAGTATGTGCTTGATCTACATAAGCAATTTTAGCAGTTTCTCCTACTGTAAATGTTCCATTATCAGGAGTTTCCTCTCCCATAATCATTCTAAAAATAGTTGTTTTACCAGCTCCATTGGGTCCAATAACACCAACGATACCTGCTTGAGGTAAATTAAAATTTAAATCTTCGTATAATAATTTATCATCGTAAGCCTTACTAATACCTGCCGCTTCTAAAACATTTGTTCCCAAGCGTGGGCCATTAGGAATATATATTTCTAATTTTTCGTCAAGTTGTTTTTGATCTTGACTCATTAGTTTATCATAATTCTTTAAACGTGCCTTTTGTTTCGTTTGCCTTCCTTTTGCACCCTGTCGAACCCATTCTAGTTCACGTTCTAATGTTTTTTGGCGTTTAGAAGCTGTTTTGCTTTCTTTTGCCATACGTTTCGATTTTTGATCTAACCAAGAAGAATAATTTCCTTTCCAAGGAATTCCCTCTCCTCTATCTAGTTCTAAAATCCAACCTGCAACATTATCTAAGAAATATCTATCGTGTGTTACCGCTATAACTGTTCCTTTATATTGTGCTAAATGGTGTTCTAACCAATGTACAGATTCTGCATCTAAATGGTTGGTTGGTTCATCTAAAAGTAATACATCTGGTTCTTGTAATAACAATCTACAAAGTGCAACTCTACGCCGCTCTCCTCCAGAAAGTACTTTAATTTTTTTATCACCATCTGGTGTTCGTAAAGCATCCATTGCTATTTCTAACTTCGTATCTAATTCCCAAGCATTAGCGGCATCAATTTCATCTTGAAGAACTGCTTGGCGGTCCATTAGCTTTTGCATCTTATCCGCGTCAGAATAGACTTCTTCTAAACCAAACATGTCGTTTATTTTATTGTATTCATCAAGAATAGCAACCGTTTCTGCTGCGCCTTCTCTAACAATTTCCATAACTGTTTTCTCTTCGTCTAGCTTTGGTTCTTGTTCTAAGTATCCTACAGAATAGTCTTGAGAAAAAACGACATCGCCTTGGTAATTCTTATCAACACCAGCTATAATTTTTAGTAGTGTAGATTTTCCCGAACCGTTTAAACCAAGAATACCAATCTTTGCTCCATAGAAAAAACTTAGATATATATTTTTAAGTACTGGTGTATTTGCACTTGGAAATGTCTTTGTTACACCAGACATTGAAAATATTACTTTTTTATCATCACTCATTTTTTTACTTGTAATTTATTTTATTTAATAAAAATTGAACTTAAACTCTTCCTTTAAGCGCATTAAATACCCAGGCTATTGCGAAAAAGCCTATACCTACTGAGGCGAAACCCCAACCAGCAACTTCATTATACCTAAAGGCTCCTAAAGCGATTAATGCCACTCCTACTATAATCATTATAATAGTAGCCCAAGCCAATACTGTATTTTTATTCATTGACATAATTATTGTTTTTGCGTGCAATGTTAGTTAGATTATAAAACAACCTTAAAAACAACTTCAAATTAAATTTTTAAGATTACTTCGTTTTACACGAAATGAAAAGCAAATATCGTAAATTATAGAATGGTAACAAACCTAAATCTTAGTAAAACATTTCAATAATAAATTGAAAATATTACTGTTAAATGTTTTTCTATGCAGGTAAAAAACCCATTTTACCCATTTGGTAATCTCTCATTGCTTCCATAATCTCGGT
Organism: uncultured Flavobacteriaceae bacterium; assembly: GCA_937959395.1. Classification (GTDB taxonomy): domain Bacteria; phylum Bacteroidota; class Bacteroidia; order Flavobacteriales; family Flavobacteriaceae; genus JAHDGB01. The sequence continues at coordinate 18,054 of CALGLR010000106.1, forward strand.
CTGGGTAGTCATAACATAAGGTCCGTAAGTTGTTACCTTTTCATTTAAAGGTTCTCCAGAGAGAAATAACAGCCTGCTTTTTGTAATCCCTTCAATTGAAAAACAATCACCATCTTGATTAAATTCTATCAGTTGATTGTTATTTTTACTTATACTAATTTCATTATTTATCAAAACATCACCTTTTATTAGATATAATAAGCATTGGTGCGTTTCTTGGATATCTATTACATGTTTACCATCCTTGTCTACATCAATCATAAAAGCATTTACAGGGGTTTGAGTTCCTATTCTACCTTGTTTATTATTTAAAGTTCCTGCAATTATTTGCACATTTACTTTATTATCTTCTGAAGAAATAATATTAAACGCTTCATTCTTTACATGCTGGTAGTTGGGTTGAGTCATTTTTAATCTTGATGGCAAATTTAACCACAGTTGTATGCCTTCTAAATCCCCACCTTTTCTTACAAATTCTTTTGTAGGACCTTCTGCATGAATAATACCTCTACCAGCTGTTGTCCATTGTACGTCTCCTGCTTTAACAACGCTTTCATTCCCTAAGGAATCGCGATGCAATTGCTCCCCTTCAATTAAGAACGTTATGGGTTCAAAACCTCTATGTGGATGCGGGCCTAAATCAAAAGGATTATTCTCTTCACTAATAGCATATGGTCCATAATGATGTAGTAAAATAAAAGGGTCTATTCTATCTATATCTTTTGAAGGTATAGGCTGTCTTAACTGTATTGGGCCCATATTTACAAAATCACTTCTTCCTATTCTTTTTATAGTGTTGTATTTCATGTGTATTTATTAATTGTTTTTTATCGGTCACATGGCACATCAAAATAATCATATCGTTGTGTAATCAAACTTAAATCTTAGATGTTTCATACTATCTTATTTTATCTAACAAATCACTTAATTGCTTTGCTTCTTTTAAAGTTAATTTTTTTAATAAATCATCTTTAAAATCAAGATCTATTCGTTTTAATAATTCTAAACCTTCTTTTTTTATTTCTATATGCACAACTCGTCTATCTATAAATGACGGTAAGCGATTTATCAAGGATTTAGCATATAACTTATCCATTAATCGAGTGGCATTAGGAGATCGGTCTATCATTCTGTTTTTTATAACTTGAACCTTTAATGGCTCCCCTGCTCCTTTTAAAATTCTAAGAATATTATATTGTTGCGGTGAAACTCCAAATTTTTTAAAAAAAGTATTTTGGTGACTTGTAATCCAATTTGCGGTGTATAAAATATTAATTAAAGCTTTTACCTTATTATTAACAAACTTCGAGTTTATATCTTTAGACAGATCTCCCATATGTTATTCGCAAAATTTGCTTAATTAGTATAAGTCTATAACGACTTTTTAAATATTTCTATGCTTTTTTTCAATAAACTATCCAATTCTTTATTTACAATTTCACCATTTGAAAAATTAGAATTAAATAAAGGTAATGAGTAAGTAGAAATAACATTACCTCCCATATATTTAAAATAACCATTTGCAATTTCTAAAACAGTCGCTCCTCCTCTTCCGCCAGGCGATGTAGACATAACCAACATGGGTTTATCATTCCATAATTTACCGCCTAATCTAGATGTCCAATCCATTAAATTTTTAAAAACAGAAGTATAAGCACCATTGTGTTCTGCTAATGATAGTACAATTCCATTTGTTGATTTAATATGCTCTAAAAATCGTTTCGCATTATCAGGAACTCCCTTTTCTATTTCAGAATCAACACTATATAAAGGTAATTCAAAATCATTAAGATCTAAAATTTCAACTTCTACATCCCCAATTAAATTTGCAGCATAAGTTGCTAATTGCTTATTAATTGATGTTTTACTATTACTTCCTGCGAACGCTATTATTTTATTCATCATTTATTTTTCTATAAAGTTACGAAAAATATATTCCATGGAATATACTTCTACGGAAACTACTATATTTTATCAAAAAATAAACTAAAAAACTTTCGTACTTTAGCGGAAAAATTGTCAATAAAAATGGATATAAACTTCAATAAAAACGAAGATCACAACAAGTTATTAGTTTCAGATTTAAGAAGTAGATTCGCTCAAGTAAAATTAGGTGGCGGACAAAAACGTATCGATAAACTTCATGCAAAAGGTAAACTAACTGCAAGAGAAAGAGTTGATTATCTTTTAGACAAAAAGAAAAAGAGTATAGAAATTGGCGCATTTGCTGGAGAAGGTATGTATGAGGAACATGGTGGATGTCCTTCTGGTGGTGTTGTGGTAAAAATGGGGTATGTAAAAGGAAAGCAATGTATTGTTGTTGCCAATGATGCCACAGTAAAAGCTGGTGCTTGGTTCCCTATTACAGGAAAAAAGAATTTAAGAGCCCAAGAAATAGCTATAGAAAATAAATTACCTATTATTTATTTAGTAGATAGTGCTGGTGTTTATTTACCAATGCAAGATGAAATTTTCCCAGATAAAGAACATTTTGGGCGTATTTTTAGAAATAATGCAGTGATGAGCAGCATGGGAATAACTCAAATAGCAGCCGTAATGGGCAGTTGTGTTGCGGGTGGTGCATATTTGCCAATAATGAGTGATGAAGCTCTTATTGTTGATAAAACAGGGAGTATTTTTCTTGCCGGTAGTTATTTAGTAAAAGCTGCAATAGGTGAAAGTATAGACAATGAAACTTTAGGAGGAGCAAGTACACATTGTGAAATCTCTGGAGTTACAGATTATAAAGCAAAAGATGATCATGATGCTCTAGATACCATAAAACGTATCGTTGATAAAATTGGTGATTTTGATAAGGCTGGTTATAATCGTAGTGAAGCTAAAAAACCTAAAGAAAACCCTGAAGATATCTACGGAATTCTTCCAAAATCTAGAGCAGACCAATATGATATGTTCGATATTATTAAGCGTCTAGTCGATAATTCTGAATATGATGAATACAAAGCCGGATATGGAAAAACCATTATTACAGCATATGCTAGGATTGAAGGATGGGCAGTAGGTATTGTGGCTAACCAACGCAAATTAGTAAAAACTAAAAAAGGAGAAATGCAATTTGGTGGTGTAATTTATAATGACAGTGCAGATAAAGCCACTCGTTTTATTGCCAATTGCAACCAAAAAAGAATCCCTTTAGTTTTTTTACAAGATGTTACTGGTTTTATGGTAGGAAGTAAAAGTGAACATGGCGGTATTATTAAAGATGGTGCTAAAATGGTAAATGCACTAAGTAATAGTGTTGTACCAAAATTCACCATTATTATTGGTAATAGCTATGGTGCTGGTAATTACGCAATGTGTGGAAAAGCATACGATCCAAGACTAATTGCGGCTTGGCCAAGTGCAGAGTTAGCGGTTATGAGTGGGAAATCTGCTGCCAAAGTATTATTACAAATTGAAAAAGCTTCCTTAGAAAAGAAAGGTGAGAAATTCACAAAAGAAAAAGAAGAGGAATTATTTAATAAAATAAAATCAAGATACGATAACCAAGTATCTCCTTATTATGCTGCTTCAAGAATTTGGACAGACGCAATTATAGATCCTTTAGATACTAGAACATGGATAAGCATGGGTGTAGAAGCTGCAAACCACTCTCCTATTGAAAAGCCTTTTAATATGGGGGTTTTACAAGTTTAAATTTGTATTTCTAAAAATATAAAAAATTCAATTTTGTAATTGAATTCATCTTGACTTTTAATACTTCACCTTAAAATGAATAGAAGTAATTCGAATAAAAAAAGTAGTAAATGAAGATGAATTTTATATCATCTTAAAAATCTAATAAGAGCAAATTGTTATGGTTAGATATGAAAGAGTTATTTCAAAATTAAAATAATTTTTATTTAGGCGAGAATACTGTTAGTTTAATGTTGTGTTTCATACCGGAAACCAGCCGCACAAAAATAAAGAGTGCCAAAAAAGGCACACATTATTTTTTTTTCCACTCCTGGCTATTAATGCTAATTATAGTCTGTTGTTTAAGCTGAATACTAAAGTTAGCTTTGCATACTTTAATTAGCAATGGAAACAAAACAAAAAATACTTATAAATTTTGGAGAAAAAGTTCGAGAAATCCGAAAGGAAAAAGGACTTTCTCAAGAAGAATTAGCTCATAAAGCTGATTTACATAGAACTTACATAGGTATGATTGAAAGGGCTGAAAAAAATATAACTCTTTTAAATATTGAAAAAATTGCTAAAGCACTTGAAGTAAATATTAAAGAGTTAATATGACAGCAGAACAAATAGAATTACTACGTGTAGGTTTACAACAAAGCTTTGATTTATTAGTCGGTAAGATTAATAAAATCCAAATCGGTACAAAAGAACAATTCCCTTTTGGCTGGAGAAATGCAGCTAAAGGAAGAACCGTTTGGAGGATTTTAGAAGAGATAATAACTCAAAATTTAGAACAAGACCATAATGATTTTAAGTTACAAAGTGTAACTCCTTCTGAATCTGAAGTCTCTGTCTTTGATTTTGAATGTAAAATAACTGGTAATAATACTCCTATATATATAAATATTAAATCAGCTGTATTAGGAGGAAAAAAAAATAAAGATGATATTTCAAAAGGTATAGGTTTAAAAGAATTCTATGCTGAAGACATAAATAAAACATTTTTTGTTGGTACTTTTTTTATAAAATTTAATGATGATATGTCAATAGAAATTGACCACGCAACTGTATTTCCCATTGCTTGGATTAAAGACATTTATGTAAACCCAAGTAATAATGGGAATCTTCAATCTGCATATTATAAAGACATAAATGATGCTGTAAAAAGGTCAAATACAGAATTTCACAAATTATTTATTGATGCATTAGATTTTGCACAAATGAAAAAAGATGCAAAAGCAGGAGATATAATTCGAGAACCAGCAGGTAAATACTTAAAAAAAAGTAAAGGAAGGTGGAAAGAAGTTCAAGAAAATGGAGACGAATTAGACTCTACACTCTTTTAGATAAATTAAGAGCAAAATCGTTTATCTTTTCAATAATACTTTCATTCAATTTTAGATTATTATAAACTATTACATTTATTTTATTTACTGCAATATTAATCTCCATTTCAGAATTTAAAACTTTTTTGGAAATTTTAGTTAATTTGTCTTTCTCCTTATCATTGAAAGGAATAATTGGTAATTGTGAAATATACCCAGAAGTAACCATATTAGACCTTATAAGAACACCTCTTACCAAATAAGTAATTAAATGACTATTCAGGTACGCTAACACCCAAAAGAGGTCTTCTTTGGGTGTGAATATATTTGGGTTAACTCCAAATGTTGAGTTTTCAGGTAAATAACAAGCACTAAATGGTAATCCCATTGATGAACAAGTAATACCTTCATTAAAAACAAATTTCTTATTTCTAACCATAAAATCCTTAACAATTAAAGATTCATCCATAAAATGGTCTATTAAATAAGCATCTTCTGTTGTTACGAATTTTTTAGAACCAGGATTTTTATAAAATGGAATTTCAAAACCTTGCTTTTTTTCTTTTGATAAATATTTTTTGTCATTTCCTGTTGAGATTCCTGTTATGCAATTGAACACTTCCCCTATTCTTGGGTTTTGAAATAATGACAAGATATCTTTATCAATATCAATAATAAATTGATTTGCTGTTTTCTTTTTACTTAAAACTATCTCGTCTACTTCTACTTCTAAAAAATCTTTAGTTTCAAGAATTCTCTCTAAATCCTTTGCGTTTTTTGGTCTATTTGAAACTTTAACTTTGCCTTGAAATTGTTTCCCTTTTTGTAAAACCATTATACAAGTCCTTACATCAGCTTTTTGAGACCAAAACAAATCATTTGGACATAAAATCAATTGATGAATTGAACAACTATCAAGTAGTTGCTGTCTTAATCCGGAGTGCATAGTAGCGGTCAAAAAAGAATCTGATACAATCACACCAATTAACGCTCCTTCTTTAGCACAGTCAACAATTGCTGATAAAAACATTGAGTACATATTATGAACACCAACATTACCGAATAATTTCTTTAACTCGCTTTTATTATCTTTGATATAATCTAACTCGTGACAATTATAAGGTGGATTTGCAATATAATAGTCATAATCTAAATTAATGCCGTTAGAAAAAAATAATGATTCTTTTTGCTCTTTATAGAAAGCTATAAAATCTTGTTTTAAAAAATTAGAATACTGAATATTTCCGTGCTCAATGACATCAAAACTATCAATTTCTTTTCCGTGAATAAAAAAAGACTTAAGCAATTCTTCATCTCCTACTGCTGGGTCTAAAACTTTTTTTCCATTTGGATTTAATTCGAGTAATTCGTTACTAATATAATCAGACACAAAATCTGGAGTAGAATAATAACCAGAATCTCTTTTATCGATTCCGTTATCATTAACTAATACTTTCTCAAATCTGCCCATTTTATATTTTGCTAATTATAGTATGCAAACTTAATAAGAATTTTTGAATACGCCAAACATAAAAAGAAAAAATCCGACGCTTGTTCAAGCACATTTATTTTTTTTGCAACGCTTTTCTCCAACGCTCGAAAAAATAAAAGAGCTTAAACGCCAACGCTATCAGCAGAACGGAATGAAGTACGAAAACACAATAACTAAGTATATGGCGTGCCGATAGGCCAACGCTATATACCTTGTTGACTGATCCATTACTTGAATAAGGGGGAAAACGTTTTCTTGAAGTTATTTATTAAAAGGGAAAGTGGATAGGTGGAGTACAATAACATCC
>CALGLR010000107.1 GCA_937959395.1 uncultured Flavobacteriaceae bacterium
GTTTGGTTAAATCAAAATGGCTAACCAATACTTCGGGAAGTAATAAATTAGCTGCTAAAAATAAAGCGTCTGAGGACATAGAATTTTTTATAGCAAAGTTCTTCCATTTTTAGTTACTCCACAACTTTTTGTCTTGATCCAAAACACCTAATAAAATAAAAGGGAAAAAACGGTTTGAGTATGGTTGTTTCACTCCACAAAAGAACAATAGCTTTTTTTTAATTTTATTATGGAGTTTAGGTTGACTAATAGCAATAATATATTTTAAATCTTAAAAAAAATATCATGTTGCCAATTTTAAACGAAATAAACTGGTCAAAATAACTCAAAACGATTTAAAATAACTAGCATGTCTGCAAAACAAAAAATGGTTTCGATTGAGAATCTTAAATCAAATACAATTGATAATGTTTCAAAGCCTAAACGAATTAATAAAAGGTTAGTTTTAATGGGGTTTGGAAAAGGAATTGATGGTTTGGTAGTTTTAGAAGCTCAAAAAAGCAAAAATAAATAGAAAATCATATCCTGCAGCGTTTAAAAGTAAAAGATGGGATTATTTCTCTAGGTGTCATACGAAAAGTAAAAGGCGATATTAGCCCTTGCATAATCTCAACTTATCTTTTTTAAATTATTTACTTTTCCATAGATTTACCATATGCAAAAAACAGAAGGTAAAAAGAGAAAAAGTGTTACCATTTCTAGTGCTTTTAAAACCATTATTTGGCCCAGAAGGAAACTCGTTTTTATAGGTTTAGTATTAATTGTTATTAGCCGTTTAGCGAGTTTAATATTGCCATGGAAATCTAAGGCCTTATTAGACGATATCGTTCCTAATAAAGACTTGCAAGGACTCTATAACTTATTGTTTATAGTTGGAGCAGCCTTATTGGTTCAAGCTGTTACCTCATTTTTATTAACACGAATTTTGAGTGTACAAGCGCAATATCTTATTTCAGAATTAAGAGCCCAAGTACAAAAGAAGGTGCTTTCATTACCAATAAGTTTTTTCGATAATAATAAATCTGGGGCATTAGTATCACGAATAATGAGTGATGTAGAAGGCGTTCGTAATTTAATAGGCACTGGTTTAGTACAGCTTGTTGGCGGAACTATTACGGCTATTGTTTCATTAGTTTTATTAATACAAATTAACCCTTTAATGACGCTTTTCGTGTTTTTACCAATATCTATCTTTGGGTATATCGCATTAAAGGCATTTAAATACATTCGACCAATTTTTAGAAATAGAGGGAAAATTAATGCTGAAGTTAAGGGGAGATTAATAGAAACATTAGCAGGAGTAAGGGTTATAAAAGGGTTTAATGCCGAGGCGCAAGAAAATAAGACGTTTGAAGAAGGTGTAGAGCGTTTATTTTTAAATGTAAAAAAGAGTCTTACGGTTACTGCTGCTATGACGAGTTCGTCCACTTTTTTATTAGGATTGGCTTCAGTTGGAATTATGGGTATGGGAGGTTATTTTATGATTCAAGGTGAAATGACAACAGGAGAATTTCTATTCTTTACTTTGCTTTTAGGGTTTATGATTGCTCCAATTGTACAAATGAGTAATATTGGAAGTCAATTAACAGAAGCTTTAGCAGGTTTGGATAGAACCGAAGAGTTAATGAATATGACTCCTGAAGATGAATTGGGAGAACGTACATTAACTTTAGATGAAATAAAAGGTGACTTAGAGTTTAATAACGTATCCTTTTCTTATGAAGAAGGAAAGGAAGTGCTTCATAATATAAATTTTAAAGCAAAAGCAGGCTCTGTTATTGCTTTAGTTGGTAGTTCTGGTTCTGGAAAGTCTACAATTGCAGGATTGTCAGCATCGTTTTTAACGCCACAATCAGGAACGATAACAATAGATGGAAAAGATTTAACAAAAGTGAAGTTAAGTGGTTTTAGAAAGCATTTAGGTGTTGTTCTACAAGATGAATTTTTATTTGAAGGCTCTATTCGAGAAAACATATTATTCCCTAGACCAAATGCTTCAGAAGAACAATTACAAAAAGCAGTTAAAGCAGGATATGTAAATGAATTCACAGATCGTTTCGAAAAAGGACTAGATACTTTAATAGGGGAACGGGGAGTGAAATTATCTGGCGGACAGCGACAACGAATTGCTATAGCTCGTGCTATTTTAGCAAACCCTAAAATGATTATTTTAGATGAAGCGACTTCAAATTTAGATACCGAAAGTGAAGGTTTAATTCAAAAGTCTCTTTCAGAATTAGTTAAGGATCGAACAACTATAGTTATTGCGCACCGATTAAGTACTATAAAAAAAGCTGATCAAATTTTGGTAATAGAAGCAGGAGAAATTGCAGAACAAGGCACCCATAATGAATTGATTGCGAAAGAAGGTAGGTATTATGAATTGTATACTTATCAAGCTAAAATTTAACTTTAGTTATAAGATTAAATAAGAGATTTATCAATATTTTATTATGCTTGTATTATCTTTATAGGAAATAATCTTAAAATTAAAATCATGAATATTACATTAAGTCAGGCAGAAAAAATTATTTCTGAAGCAAAGCAAAAATCAGAAATGTTAGATACAAAAATGAATATTGCAGTTGTTGATTCCGGATCTAATTTAGTTGCATTTGGACGTATGGATGGTGCTTGGTTAGGCTCTTTAGATATATCAATTAAAAAAGCAAAAACGGCTTGTTATTTTAATATGACAACAGGTACTATTGGTGAATTATCCCAGCCAGGAGGTCCTTTGTTTAATATTGAACACTCTAATGATGGATTAATTACTTTTCCTGGTGGAATACCAATAAAGAACGAAGACGGTCAAACAATAGGCGCAATAGGAGTTAGTGGTAGTTCTGTAGAAAACGATTTTGTTGTAGCTGAAGCTGGAGTAAATGCTTTACTAGCAGATGTACTTCAATAATAGAAATTATTAAAATATAAAGGTCCTTTAATTATCTATATAAAGGACCTTTTTTATTCGATTAAATCTGTTCTTTATCAAAGAGTTTTTTTAGCTCTGGGCTTGAAGGTTTTGGTGCATTTTCTGAAACGATGTTTCCTTTTGGGTCAATAAGTATAAACCGTGGTATTGAGTTAATATTATAGGTTTTTATAAATTTAGATTCAAAATCATTATCAGCTAAGAGTTGTATGCCTTTAAAATTTTTAGTAGTAATCATTCGTTTCCATTTTTCTTTATTTTCATGGATATCTACCGAAATACTTACAAATTTGATGTTTTTAGTTTTATATTCTTCTTCTAGTTCTTGCAAATAAGGAACTTGAATAATACATGGTATACACCAAGTCGCCCAAACATCTATATATACATAAGAGTCTAAAAAATCGTTAAGGCTTACTTTTTGACCATTAAAACTTTCGAAATTTTCAAATGTTGGAGATTTTACTCCTTTGTTCATACTTGTGATCTTATTGTAATGTGTTTTTATTATATTTTTATAAATCTCATTATCAACATTATCTTTAAAAAAAGTATAAAAATCTTCTGCATATTTTTCTTTAGAACTATCGAAAACGCGTCTTGTTAATTCGTATAAATAATAATTCTTAATAGGTTTACTGCTGATTGAATCAACAATGATTTTTCTAAATATTATGTTCAGATAATAGGAGTGTATTATCATTACTATTCGTTGCGGTTGAAAACAAATCATTATTTAATGTAACGCTTTCGTAGGCTTTAGTTGTTAAAGACTCAAAGAATAGGTTTTTAGGTAATCTATTTTTATAAACTTCATTATCTATACTATCAGCTTTTCTATCAATTTCATCATCACTAATACCTTTTTCATTTAAGAATAAATTATCTAACTCATCTAGATGGCTAAAATCAACACCATGTAAGTCTGCATAATTTGCATAAGCTATTTTATAGAAAATGTCTAGTTTTTGTAATTCAGAAGTCACAAATTTTTTGTTTAAATTTTTAGTATTCAGTTTTTCTTTAAGATTATTAATCTTAAATTCAATTTGTTCCTTAAAGACATTTGGTTTTTGCTTTAAGATCTCGTCGAAAGACTTAGAAAACTTGGAGTAAGAATTATTTAAAGTTATTATTTCATGAAGAATGGTGTTTTCTTTAGATCCAACTCCCGAAAATAAAACCTGATTTTTAGATATATTAACTTGTATAAAAAATAACAATCTTATTAATTAACTAGGAATTAGTTTTTAAATTACGGGATAACCCGTAAGTATTGATGTTTTTTTTGTTAAACGTATTATTAGTTGTATTACTTTTATTAGCCTATTTAAAATATTTTAACAACTCAAATTTAACATAACAATGGATTTAATATTGTTTGTCAGATAATATTATATGTAATAATTAACAGGAAATAACCTTCAAATATATCTGAGTTATTGAATTTATTGTGTGTATATCGAGTAAAAAATTAACTAATAATTTTTTTTAATATGGAAAATCAAAACTCTATTAAAACAGATTTATTCCGTTTTATTTCTCTTCGTAGTCCTCAAACTATATCTAGCAAACGTAAAGAGTTAGGTTTTATTCATCATCCTAAGGCTAATCATAGTTTCTTTTTAACAGAATTAACAGGTTCAAAGAACATTGATGATCTTAGAAATGTTTTAGAGGAAAGAACGAACGATTTCAATCCTTTTAAGTCGGTTAATCAAATAAAAAAAATAGGATTAGATAACGAGGAAGAAAAAGAAACGAAACTGTATGAATTTTCAACTTGGCTTTCGGAAAATCAAAACAATATTACCAAAGAATTAGTTCATCCTAAAGTTAAAAACTTAAAGCCATTATTACAAAAACATCGATTAATACTTTGGGACAATCTTTTTTATGATTTATTAAAAGTAGAATCTATTTATATAAGACAAGCTTGCATCCAGCTAATTATAGCTGATAATTTTGTACGAAAAATAAAAAGCTCTCAATTAAAAGCGGAAGCATTTAAGTTAGCTGCGCTACCAAAACGTAAAAAGGCTTATAATGATTCTGAAATAATAAATTCATATTTAACACAAGTTGCTAAAGCAAAAATTATTGTTCCTAAATTTCAGTCTATCGATAGAAGTTTAAGATCAGAATCTATAAACGATATTCCTCAAACTGAAACGGAACAAGTTTATCTTAAGTCTATGCAGAGACATATTCAGAAAGATTTTCAAGAGCGTAAAAAGGAACTATTAAACTTAAAATCTGAACATGAATTTACATTAAACAAAGCGATATCTGATGATATTAATAGACGTAAAGCAATAATAAATAAAGAAAAAGAGAAGATTAAATTTGCATTTCCAAAAGCAAGTGAAGAAGAATTATTATTAAAAATTCATGAAATAGAACAGCCAGAAATAAAAGTTGAAGTTCCTCGTATCTTTTCCTCTAAGTTTACTAAAAAGAAAATTTCTAACGAATTAAATAACTTTCTTGAATTTCATTCTTTAAGAAATAGCAATTTTACTAAAGGATATAATCTTCTTGAAAAATTAAAAAAAAGAGAATTAAAAAAAATTCAAAAACAGTTAGTATACAAAAAAAACATAAGTGTTCAAGGCGTGAATATGAAGTTAGAAATGACAGCAATAGACACTTACACTTTTGGGTTTAGATTTCATGATTTGGATCCTACAAAAGGGATGGTATACTTATTAGTTTACACACAAGAACCAGGTGTTGAAATAGTATCAGCCGATTATAAAATTACTTTGTTGAATTCGGAGGTCTCTATAGAGTCGACTAAATTTAAAGTGATATCGAACTGGGGTGACCCCTTTTGTCACATTAATTTATTTAATGAGAAGTTCTTTAGTATGTCAAAAACGGGCTTATATAAATTTGATGGCCAATTTTTATTAAGCTCTGGTAAAAGATTAGAAATACACTTTACTTCTCACGCTTCTGTGTATAAAAAAAGCGGAAAAGTTTCAGTATTATCAGAAGAAGAGAAAATACCTGTTAATGGTATACACCGTATAGGAGTTGCAGATTATTTTAAGGTAGAACAAGAATTATGTTGTTATGAACCAGGTGAGGTTTCTCATATTGAGAACATAATGGCTAGAGAATATAAAGAGAGAAGTACCAGAAACTTAATTAGTTCAGAAGATCAATTAGAAGAAAGTTTAGAAATAGAAATGGAACAACTTTCAGATTTAGCAACTACAGATCGAAATGAATTGAATTCTGAGATTGAAGCCACCTTAACTTCTGAAAACTCACGTAATTCAGCATTTTCTACTGATTTTAATTTTACATATGGAACTAAAGGGGGACCTTCTGTTGCTTTTAATATAGGAGCAAATATGGATTTTTCTTCATCAAACTCTTCTTCTAATTCTAATGCTTTAGCAAAAACCTATGCAAAAGAAATCACAGAGAGAGCACTAAAGCGTGTCGTAAAAAAAACAGCAACAAAAAGAACCTCAATCATAAGAAAAGAATTTGAAGAAAATAACAGGCACGGTTTTGATAACCGAAAAGGAGAAAAACATGTTTCTGGAGTATATCGATGGGTTGATAAAATTTATACGAATAGATTAATTAATTACGGAAATCGATTAATGTATGAATTTATGATACCAGAACCTTCATATGTTTACAAGCATGCATTAGCCCAAGCTGTTAATGAGGGAACTATTTCTCAAGAAGAACAAGAAGCTACAGGTGTATTAGGCATTCCTACTGAAATTAAATTACTGGCAGATTTTTTTATTACTGAAGAAGAGGATTTTACATACGACGAAGCTATAGAAGCAGCAAAATATTATGAGAATTTAGGGGCTTCACCAATACAAAGTAGAATTGAAAATTTAGGAAAAGAGTTTATTTCTAGACCATTTACTTTAAGGCAAAAATCCAATATTAGTTTTAAATGGGATGAACCTACTGAATATACATTTGTAGACGATGTTTTAATGGTACCAGATAATTATGAGGTTTACAAAGTAGATGGAGATCATGTTCATCCTATATTCAATATTCCATTTCCTTTTATAAAAGTTAATCTTGATTACTATAAAACTGATGGAGGTCAGACCAATAGAAAATGCGATATAAGAATAAATAATAAAATACAAACTAAAAAGTTTGATGCTAAATTGAATCCTCAAGAGGATGTCTATTTTAGCAGTTTTTTTGATATAAATGACGATCCTTTTTCTGTTTCAAGTACAAAAGGTAATATGTTGCCTATTAGTGTAAGTGGTATGGCCTTTAAAGACGTACAATTGCAAGGAACTATTCAAATGCGTCTTATAAATACAGTTAAACAAAATTGGCAGGTTGATATATATAAATTATTAGATGATGCGAGAGAAGAGGTTATAGATCTTCAAAAATTAACAGATGAATTTTCTGAACCATTGAATACTAATTCTAGTGATACAAAGGAAGATTCTACAACTATAAATCCACAATTTAATAGACAAATAGAGCAGCGTGAACTAAAAAGATTAGCGATAGAAATGCTTACTTCTCCTTTCGGAAAAACTATGGGCGGGAAATTTTATGAACCAAAGGGGCCGACTTGTAATTTAAATGATGATACTACTTATCAAATCCCACATATAAAACAAGATAACGATTTAAATAGTTATGGTGCTACTGTAAAATTCTTTGAACAAGCATTCGATTGGGATATCATGTCTTATATTTTCTACCCTTATTATTGGGCAGATAAATGCAATTGGAGAGATTTAATTCGTACAAACGATGGAGATCCTCTTTTTCAATCTTTTTTAAGAAGTGGTATGAGTAGAGTAGTGGTTCCTGTAACTTTAGGTTTTGAGGAAGCAGTTACTTATTATATAAATTCTGGCGAAGTTTGGAATGGTAATAAATTGGTCGTTGATTCTGATAGTGATATTTATGTATCTATTGTTGATGAAATGACTGCTTCAAAAGGAATTGTTGAAGATGAATGGGAAACTAGAGTCCCAACTTCTTTAACATTAATTCAAAGCGATACCGTTTCATTACAGGCATCTGGGTTGCCTTGTTGCCATGAAAGAGATAAAACAATAGTCAATAACAAGATTATACACTCTTCTAACTTATTAAAAGGCGATAAATTTAATGATGCTCAATTATAATGGATACAGCACTTCCTGGTAGTATTTTTAATAAAAATGAAATCATTAATAGATTTCCGAATGATGGTGAACTAACAAATAAAAGATCGCCTTTAGAAAATCAAAGTACTTTTAAGGATTATTCAATCAAGGAAATTAAAGGAAATCATTTTTATAATAGTAAAGTACATGAAAAATTATTTGTTACTATCGTTGATGAAAAATATAGCTATAATAATATTGTTCGTGATATACAAGAAGCCATTTTTAAAGATCAAGAATCATATTATTTTCTTACAGTCATTGGTGATCCTAAAAGAGATAAAAGAAAAATTAAGATAGAAATTACCATATTTATATCTGCGAATACTTCATATTTATATAATGCATATAATAAAACTAAAGTCAAAAAAAATGAAATTGCTATTTTTTTAGAAGATAACGAAACCGATTTAGTTTCACCAAGGTCTTATTTTATAAAGGCAGGAAAAAAAGCTAGAAAAATATTAGCTTCAAATAAAAAACATAAAAAAGCTTCTGGATCTGTTTCTTTTAAAAAAGAAAACTTTGAAGAACCTTTTATACTTCCAAGTTTCTCTTTGTTAGAAATAGAAGAACTAATACTTACAGGGCAGTTAGAAGCGAAAAACTCTTCAAAAATTCCAAGTTTATTAAGTGTTTTGGGGTATATAGCATCATCTTTTAGCTATATGTATACTACCATAGGTACAAAAATTGGAGAAATAAGTAATAGTATAAAAGAGACTATAAAACTTAAAGAGAAAGACTGGAACCCAGATTCGCCAGATATAAAAGAAGGTGAAAAATTCGTTCCCTTTTTCTTGCCTATGCAAGACTTGAGTTTAAATTTTTTAGAAATAGGAGTAGATCTCTTTTCTAAAGCTATTATAGAATTTGAAAATGATTTTATTGAAGAGGTTAAAGAAAAACTCACCTTTAATTTAAATGAAATACCATCAAAATTAATTCCTTTTGTCAAAAAAATAGAACAACTATTTGAATACATTCTTAAACAAATAAAAGAGATTAGTAAAGTACTGATAAACGATGTAGAAGAAACACTAAAGTTTTTTATTAACCTAGGATATCAAACAGTAAACATGGCGAATGCTTTTTTGTGCGGTCTCTACAATTCTATAGTAGATACGATTATGGCTATTCCTGATATTATTGGATTACTATGTTTAGCTATTGGTGGTTTAAGTAATGCCTTTGAAAATTTTTATTTAGGTTTAGAAATAATTGATGAAGCAATCCAATTATTTATTAACTTCAATCCTTTTGTGTTTATAACAACAGTTTATAATGGTATTCAAAAAGGAATTAAAAAGGTTTCTGATTTTTTTGCATCTATTAATCTTGAAAAAGTGTCTTATTTTATTGGTGCGTGTGTAGGAATTCTTATAGAAAATCTTTTAGGAATTATATTCTCTGCAGGAGTAGCTAATTTAGTTAGTATAACAAGTAAATATAAATATTTAGGCAAGTATGTTAAAATTATAGACGATTTAGGAAGAGAGCTTAAAAAAGGGCTTGATGATTTAGAAGCAGATTTGTTTAAAAAATTTGTTGAAGTATTATTTTGGTTATTTCCTATTCTTAGAAAAGGAAAAGATGATCTTAAAAAAATAATAGAAGAGTTTTTTGATCGATTAAATAAAGGCCTTATCGTTCCAGAAAAGCTAATTAAAGAATATGCTAAAAAAATCAATCTTACTTCTTCAGAATTAAAAATCATTGAAAATTCAGGGCTTAAATTTATAGATATTGATTTGGTTTCAGGAAGAACAGTTCTTAAAGCCATTTGCAAATAATCAAATTATTATGGATAAAAATAAATTAGAAAAATTGCAAGATTTTTGTAAAGTTCCAATTCATATGCAAATAGAAAAAGGTAAAAAAAATATTCATAACCTATCTGAATGGGATGAAGTTATAGATACAGAACCAACTTCATTAATAGCATATCAACCATTTGAAAAACTTCCAAACGATTTTATTATTGAGGGCCCAAATCGTAATTTTTACATTAAGTTAGCTGAACTTCCTATAGAAGATAATGAACTATTTAAAGATTTATTCGAATTAATAACTATAGATAAACCACTAAAACAACTAATTAAATTAGTCGAAAATGACCTTAAAGTTAGAAAGAGATATTTAAAAAAATTAAAAAAAAATAATTTCATAACTCTAGCTGCTGCTACTAATACAAGTATTAAATTATTACGTACAAAGTTTGAGATTAGTGTTAAAACATGGAATAATACAATTGTTAGAATAGCTGTTTTAAGCAAAGAAGAGGTGAAATTATTTTTTGGTATTCGCTCCTTAGATTTGAATTCGCAAAGAAAATTATTAAAGGATCTTTTAGGTGATTCGGGATTACACAATTATTCTTTAGATATAGTCGCTTCAAAAAAAGCATTTGAGCATTACGTAATTGCTGATGCTTATGGTTTAGCTATGGATTTTAATCCAGTAACTTTAAATGATATCAAAAAATTAAAAGATGAACTTCAATTATTACAAAATCAAGTTTCTATTCTTTCTCCAAGATTAGTTAAAGAGTTAGAATATCTTACTATTCAATTGATTGAAAAAGAAAAAACGCTAGACAAAATGCATGAGTATATTTTACGTCAATACGCAGATGATTACCCATTAGAAGATATTACAAATATATCTACTGATGTAATTGATAGTTTAAGAGATAATGCTATTCGGGAAATGAGGAAACATTTAGTTTCAGACCCACAATTAAGCTGTATTAGTATACCTTTAACAAGAAAAAGAGAATACGACGAAATTGCAACTTTAATAGCTTTAGCTCAAAGAGCAAAAACATTGCAGTTAATCAATCTGCCTTTTTACTTAAAAAATATAAATGTAAATTCTTCTCTGAAAAACATGAGGAGATCAGCTAAGGAATCAATTAGAGAATTAAAAAAGAAAGGGTATGTTTTTCATCATAGTGGGAAACTTTCTATTGATATAGATGGGGTTTTGATTAATGAAATACAAATCATTGATAGAGTGGCACATCAATATTTTATTGATATTATAAGCGAATCCGTTTCGAGTATGAACGTTCTTTCACATGTAGGAGGAGCTTATATTTATAGAAAATTCTATGGTTTAAATAAATATTGGTAATATTAATTTATTTGTAAACGTAATATAACTTTTATATGTGAACTGTTTTTTTTAATTGAAAAAGAAAGAAGTATAATTAAATAACGACTTAATCTAAGTTTACAATAAATATTAGTAAATCCTAGTTTTTAAAATGAGAAATATTGCTTTTACATTATTACTTTTTGGAACAATTAATAGTTCTTACACCCAAAGCGCTTGGGTAAAATCTAAAGGAGAAGTCTACACGCAATTATCATTTAATGATATCTCTAACTATACCAGTATTTTTAATAAAAATGGGGGCGATTTATATCCCAGTAGAGCTATTACAGATAGAACGATACAGTGGTATACTGAATATGGATTAACAAGTAAGTTGACAGTATTAGTTTCAGTGCCTTTTAAGTTATTAAAAACAGGAGATTTAGTTCAAGAAAATAATAATCCTGTGACTATTGAAGAAGGAAATTATTCTACATTTGGTAATGTTAGCCTGGCGGCGCGTTACAAATTACCTAGTAAAAAATATGCAATCTCTACGCAATTACAATTAGATCTACCAACTAGCAGTTTTAATGCTGTTACAGGATTACGATCGGGTCGAGAAACTTATACTATAACACCAACTATAGCAATAGGTAAGGGGACTGAGAATTTGTTTTTTCAATCTTTTACTGGAGTGTTTTTAAGAACGAACGATTATAGTAATGGTTTTCGGTTTTATGTAGAAGGCGGGAAGCGTTTTTTTAATCAGTTATGGGTGGTTGCTTTTGTTGATGTTGTTGATTCTTTTGAAGATGGAAATGTGAGTGCTCCTATTCAAAATTTAGAAACATTTTTAAGTCTTAATGATAGTGAGTATGCCGGGTTTGGTTTAAAGTTTATTGAAGAATTAAATTCTAAATTTGGAATTACTGCAGCATTTGGTGGCGCATTTTCAGCACATTTAGAAGCGAAGAAAGCGTCATTTAATTTGGGCGTGTATTACAAGTTTAAAAAAGAACATATTGATCATTAAAGTAGAGAACGAGCCTCTTAAACAAGAATTTATAAAATAAAGTATTGTAAAGAAATAAGACTGCTAAAACATCTTAAATATACAAATAATTTATAGAATTTAGTTTACTATAACACACAAGGTTATTTTAAGACTATTTAGAATTTTATAGACTAGGTTATTGAGTAAAAAGAGACCTAGAGAAAAGTAACGGAAATTCATCATTAATTTACAGGCTCGTAAAAAAAGAATTCTATTTTTCAAGCTTTAATGTTTCATGATTTTAATTAAAGGAAATTAATTTATTTTATGTTTCCTTTAATTTATAAGAATAATAGTATTAAATTATATATTCAAAGCTTCGCAAAACACACTAACTAAAATTCAATAAAATGAAAAAACAGCTACTTATTATACTCTTGCTCGCCTTTAGTCCGCTACTAATTGCTCAAAAAAAACCAAAAATAAAAGGAAATAAACAAGTCGTTGATATTACAAAAGCTATCGAAAACGATTTTTCAACCATAGAGATCATGGATGATTTAGATATAGAGATTCAACAAGGTTTTAGTAATATAGCTTCTCTTAAGGCTGACCAGAATTTGGTCGATGTTATTAAGTTTGTAGTGATTGATAGTGTTCTAAAAGTGTCTACAACACATAAAATAAAAAGTAAAAAGAAGATGGAAATTAATCTTACCATAAAAAGCATTGAAAAAATAACGCTTAGAGGCAGTTCTAAAATTAATGGAGTAGGTAAGATTGTTTCTGACTCCCTTTTGTTAGTGGGTTACGACTCTAGTCGATTTAATTTCGATATTGAAACCTCTCATTTTCAAACCATGCTTTACAATAATTCTGGAGGACGTGTAACAGTTAAAGCAAATAAAGCAACAATAGTATTAAACGACAGGACAGATTTAGATGCTTACTTAATTGCAGAAGAAGGGAATGTTATTTTAAACAAATCTTCGCAACTTAATTTTGACGGTGAGTTAGAAATGGTGAATTTTACTTTAAAAGAAACATCTGAATTAAATGCTAAAAAAATGAAAGTATCTAATGCAAAGCTAACGACTTCTAACTCTTCAGATGTTTATATCTATGCCAGTAAAAATTTAGAATTATATGCTCAGGGGAAAAGTAACATTTATATATACGGAAATCCAAAAATGGAAGTAAAAGGACTTGCTGGGAAATCAAAAATTATTAAAAGATAAGATTAATATTTACCTCCTAGAGCAATTCTCATTTTACCTTCTTGATAATAAATAATAAAAGGAATTTTTTCTAAAGTACATTTTGGTTCGATAGTAAATTGGATTACTCCGGAAACTAGAAAATTTGATTGTGATTTAACTTGTAATTGCTGATTATATGTTGTGTTTTCTCTTACCCAATTTACTGGTCCATTCACAAAAGGATGAGGATCATATTCTTCAACTGAAAGCGGTGTTTCAATAAGTTTAGTAATTTGTTCTATATGCCCTTCATCTTTAATAACAAGACTAAAGATACCTGTGAAATCTCCTTTAGAATTTGGAGACACATAATAAGAGTCGTTTTTCAATTTCATATTAATAACAAGATCATGAATATCGTTTTTTAAGGGATTGATTTCAAGTTTTAATTCATAAAGGTCTGTTGTAACTATTGCTTTTTTTTCAACAGTTTTTAATTGAGGTCCAAATACTGGTGCATCTACTTCAATACTTGCAAATGCCATTTGAGGTTGTTGTTTTCCTGAGTTACAGCTCGTTCCTAATACTAATACAATCAAAATTATAAATTTGTACATTTCCTTATGTTTTTATAATTAACAATTCGTTTTTCATTATTGATAGTATAAAATTAGAGGAGACTTTGTAAATAAGTGTCAAAAGAATGTAAAAGAAGTGTGAACAATTGTAAAAAGTCATGAAATTGTATGTTCTTTACAAGTAACTATGAGTAAAAATATCACCTATTTATTTAAAAGTTTCGTTATTCTTATTTTTGTTGCTTTGCAATTATCATGTACAAGTGATACATTAGAAGATCGATATCCAGAAACAATAAAAGTGTCTTTGCGTAATGTTGGGCATCATTTATTGTTAGAAAATAAAGATTCCACATCTTTAGTAAAACCAATAGTTTCTTTACATGAACTAAAATATCAATTATCGTTTGAAAGCGAGTTGGTAATTCAACCAGAACGTTTAGTCGCTTTAATTAAAACTAATTTTGAGAAAGCGAATTTGCCACAGCATTATATTGTAGAGGTGGTACAGTGTGAAGATAATGAAGTCGCATACAGTTACTATTCAAGGCATGATACTACTGAAAAA
Organism: uncultured Flavobacteriaceae bacterium; assembly: GCA_937959395.1. Lineage (GTDB taxonomy): Bacteria > Bacteroidota > Bacteroidia > Flavobacteriales > Flavobacteriaceae > JAHDGB01. Next base: position 14,548 of record CALGLR010000107.1, read on the forward strand.
GGCATTATTCCTTATACTATTGAAGAAAGTATTATTCCTTGTGAAGGAAGATCTTTACCAAAATCATGTTATTTAATTAACGTTCGATTTACAGCATTACCAAGTACAACAACTAATTATTCATGGGTTTTATATCTTTTAGTTTTTGTTAGTTTATTTATGTTAAGTCTTTTCATTTACAAAAGAAAAACAAGTAGCTCTTCTAAAACAAGCCAAGATTCCGATTTCAAATCTATTGGGAAGTTTAAATTTTATCCAGAGCAAAATAAATTGATAAGACAATCTACAGAGATTGGCTTATCAAAAAAAGAATGTGAATTACTCGTTCTCCTAGCTGCAGAACCTAATCAGGTTATTAAACGGGATATTTTAACTAAAAAAGTGTGGGAAGACAATGGCGTAATTGTAGGCAGAAGTTTAGATACTTACATTTCTAGATTACGTAAGAAGCTTCAGGAAGATACGTCCTTAAAAATAACGAATGTTCATGGTATTGGATATAAACTCGAGGTTCTTTAGTCTTTTTAACCTTAAAACAGTATTACTTAAAAGGGGCGATGACTAATTTCATTATTAAGATACGTACCATTCAAAATAGTAAACATTTTAATAGAAATAATAATAAAAGTGATAATAAGCTATAATTTAATTTATTAACACCATATTTGCAAAATAATATTAACAATAAATTACATTACAATGAGTAAAGGAACAGTAAAATTTTTCAACGACGCTAAAGGTTTTGGATTCATCACTGAAGAAGGAGTTGAAAAAGACCACTTCGTACACATTTCTGGATTAGTAGACGAAATCAGAGAAGGTGACGAAGTAACATTTGATCTTCAAGAAGGAAACAAAGGATTAAATGCAGTAAACGTAAAAGTGAACTAAAAATATATTCATATATTTTCAAAAAAGAGCCCATCTTAACCGATGGGCTTTTTTATTACACAATACCTAAAGTAAATCCATTAAAAAGAAGTAATTTCGCGCCAAATTAAAAGACCTGATTATGAAGCGTATAAGTGAATACAAGAAATTATTTGAAGTAGAAAAAGAAATCGATCTTAAATTACTTAAAAAAAGCTACCGAAATTTAGTAAAAGAATGGCACCCCGATAAATTTCAAGATGGAGATGCGGCTCAAGAAGAAGCAGAAATACAAAGCCGAAGAATTATAGATGGTTATCACTTCTTAGTGAGCATGGCTCCAGAAACTAAAAAACAAAATTTAGCTGCTTACACAGAAACCATTACGAGTTCTCCAATAGAAGATTATCAACACAAAGGATTACTACTAGAGATTACCTTCACAGATGGTACCACTTATGAATATTTTGGTGTTACAAAATCGGTTTATATCAAAATGGTAAATGCTGCTAATCTTAATCGTTTCGCTAAACGAAGTATTTATCCAAAATATACTTACCGAAAATCTAAACGTACGCTTCAAGAAACGAGCTAAAAATAAGACTAATGGTATATTATTTAATAAGAAATAGAATTAAATGATTAAAAGTATGACTGAGACATTTTTAGATTTAGGTGTAAATTCTTTATTAGTAAAGGCTTTAGACGCTTTAGATATTAAGAATCCAACACCTATTCAAGGAAAGGTAATTCCTGTTATCTTAAACCAAAAAGACGATGTTGTTGCTTTAGCCCAAACCGGAACCGGTAAAACGGCCGCTTTTGGCTTACCATTATTACAATTAATTAATTTAGAAAACAATAATATTCAAGCAGTAATTTTAGCTCCAACTAGGGAGTTAGGACAACAAATTCATAACAATTTAGAATCGTATGCAGCGCATAGCCCTAAGATATCTATAGCTTGCATTTGTGGTGGCGTTCCCATAAAACCTCAAATAGAACGTTTAAAAGAAGACACACATATTATTGTTGCTACACCAGGACGTTTGGCAGATTTAGTTAAACGTGAAGCTATAAATATTAAAAACATTTCTTATTTCATTTTAGATGAAGCCGATGAGATGGTAAGTGCTTTAAAAGAAGGGTTAGATCTCATTATAAAAGAAATACCTAAATCTAGGAGAACCTTACTTTTTACAGCTACAATGTCTGGAACCATAAAACAATTGGTTCAGAATTACATGTCAAAGCATGTTATTCAAATAGAAGCAGATAGAGCTACAGTTGGTCATCAAGGCATAGATCACCAATATGTCGTTGTAGAACCTATAGAAAAACTAGAAGTATTACTTCATTTTTTAAATTCTAAAGAAGGAGAAAGGGGTATTATATTTTGTAAAACGAAAGCAGCCGTTAATAAATTAGCAAAGAACCTCGCTATTAATAAATTCTCTTCTGGTGCCATACATGGTAGTTTAACACAAGGCATTCGAGATCGTATTATGGGACAGTTTAGAGAAGGTTATATTGATATTTTAGTGGCTACAGATTTGGCAGCACGTGGTATTGATGTCAAAGAAATCTCTTATGTTGTAAATTATCATTTACCAGATACTTACGATGCTTATGTACACCGAAGCGGACGAACAGCTAGAGCAGGAGCAAAAGGGCAATCGTTAACTATTATTCAAAAAGAAGAAATTGAAGATATTGCCGACTTCGAAACAGAGTTGGATATCGTTTTCAAACGGTTTAAAAAGGCCGATGCTAAAAGTATTGAAGAAAATAATGGGTTATTATGGGCTAAGAAAATATTTAAAACAAAGCCTAATCGTGAGGTTTCCGAAGATTTTAAAGCAAAAATCAAAACGATATTTCATCATTTAACTAAAGAAGAGCTGGTAGACAAGATATTAGCCAATTATTTGGCTCAAAAATCTATAGCTAACACAAAACCAGACGGGCCTCGAAAGAAAGGGAGTAAGAAATAGATATGGCAAATAACATCAAAGCGCAGCAAGATATTCTTGAGAAATTAAAAATTTATAGCTTAAATCCAATGCAGGAAGAAGCTTTGGGTATTATTAAAGAGAATACGAACACTATTCTATTATCTCCTACTGGAACGGGTAAAACTTTGGCCTTTTTATTACCATTGTTAGAACAATTAGATCCAGAATCTAAAGAAGTACAAGCGCTCATTATAGTGCCTTCTAGAGAGCTTGCCATACAAATTGAACACGTTATAAGAGAAATGGGTTCTGGTTATAAAGCCAATGCTATTTATGGTGGTAGAGCAATTTCAAAAGATAAAATAGAACTTAAACATACGCCTAGTATTTTAATTGGTACTCCAGGAAGATTAGCAGATCATATTGAACAAGAACGTTTTACAACTAAAAATATCAAAACATTAGTTATTGATGAATTTGATATTTCAATTGAAGTAGGAGCAGGAGGTGAGATGAAAACTATAATGGGATATTTAAATAATGTATCCAAACGCATTTTAACTTCTGCTACAGAAGGTACTGTCATTCCAAGTTACTTAAGAATGGCAAATGCTATAACATTAAATTTTTTAAAAGAGAAGGCAAGCTCTAAATTAGTTATGAAAACAGTGCTTTCTCCTTCTAAAAATAAGCATAACACGTTATTAAATTTATTAAATCATGTAGGTAATAATCCAGGTATTGTGTTTTGTAATACCAAAGAAAGTATTGAAGATCTAAGTCGCTTTTTAGATAAAAAGAAAATAGCGCATACTTGCTTTTATGGAGGTATGGAGCAAAAAGAACGCGAACGCGCTTTAATAAAATTAAGAAATGGTAGTGTTTCTCTTCTTGTTGCTAGTGATTTAGCATCTCGTGGAATCGATATTCCAGAGATGAAATATATTATTCATTACGAAGTCCCAAGTGCGTATCAAGAATATATCCATAGAAATGGTAGAACGGCTAGAGTTAATTCTAAAGGCACCGCTTATTTAATAAAAGGAGCTAAAGAAGTTTTTCCTGAGTTTATAGAAAAATCGAAAGTGCTAAGCCTTTCAGTTTCCAAAGAAAATAAAACACAATTGAAACCGCAACATTGGACTACTCTATTTATTTCTGGCGGACGAAAAGATAAAATATCTAAAGGAGATATTGCTGGTTTGTTTTTTAAACAAGGTCATATTAATAAAGACCAATTGGGTGTTATTGAATTGAAACAAGATTGTGCTTTTGTTGCTGTTCCTGTTAGTATTGCTAATGCTTTAGTTGATCAACTCAATAATACACGTTTAAAAAAGAAAAAGGTAAGGGTTACAATAGTTTAATCATATGGATGAAAATAAACTAAATCAAGACATTGAATCTTGTATAGATACCATTCAGAAATTATTGGATGATACGAATCAACTTTTTGAATTACCGGAAGCACAACGTATAGCACTTTTTAAAGTGGCTGGCGAGCTAACTAGACCCAATCGTGATGAATTTCAGCGTCGAAGAAAAGATGCTAAGAAAGCAGCAAAACGGAAGATGATTGCTAAAGATAAGCATGCCAGAAAAACAACTGGAATACGATCTGCACGTGAAGCCGCATTATTTGTTGCTCCAAAATTACTTGCTGCAGCTTCCATACCAGATGAAACATTAGAATTAGAATCGCCAAGAAACTGCTACGTTTGTAAAACAGTGTATACCAAACTTCATCATTTTTACGATACGATGTGTACCGATTGTGGTGATTTAAATTACGCAAAACGTTTTCAAACTGCCAATTTAAAAGATCAAGTCGCAGTAATTACAGGCTCTAGATTAAAAATAGGATATCATATTACCTTAATGTTATTACGTTCTGGCGCAACTGTAGTCGCTACAACACGTTTCCCGGCCGATTCTGCAATTCGATTTTCTAAAGAAGACGATTATAACCAATGGAGCGATCGCTTACATATTCATGGGTTAGATTTACGACACATACCAAGTGTAGAAATTTTCTGTAATTATATAGAACAAAAATATGACCGATTAGACATTCTAATCAATAATGCCGCACAAACCGTAAGAAGACCATCTGGTTTTTATTTCCATTTAATGGAAAATGAAAAACTACCTATAGATAAACTTCCTAAGTTGGCACAAAGCTTATTGAAAGATCATACAAACTGTTTGGAAGAATTATCAAACTTAAGTGTAGGAACTTCAAAAACAAATAAAAACATGCCGGTGACTTGGCACGGACCAGAACCTGGTATTGGGTTGCGTAATTCGGCAGCATTGTCTCAAATCCCTTATAGTTTTGATAACTCGTTAAAAACTGCTGAGGTTTTTCCAGAAGGAGAATTAGATGCCGATTTACAACAAGTAGATTTAAGAAAAACCAATAGTTGGCGTTTAAAGTTAGGTGAAATTGAAACCACCGAGATGGTAGAAGTACAATTAGTAAATGCTGTAGCTCCTTTTGTTTTATGCAATCGCTTGTCTAATTTAATGATGAAAGAAAACACCGGTAAGAAACACATTATTAATGTTTCTGCGATGGAAGGGAAGTTTCATCGCTTTAAAAAAGAAGACCGTCACCCGCATACCAACATGGCAAAAGCAGCCTTAAATATGTTAACGCATACTTCGTCAGCAACCTTTGCTAAATCTGGTATTTATATGAATGCGGTAGACACGGGTTGGGTAACCGATGAAGATCCTGCAGAATTGTCTAAAAAGAAAACAGAAGTTCACGATTTTCAACCACCATTAGATATTGTAGATGGTGCCGCAAGAGTAATGGATCCATTAATAGATGGTATTAATACGGGGAAACACTGGTGCGGAAAATTTTTAAAAGATTATTTTCCTATAGATTGGTAAAGATTATCTGTTTCAAAGTATTAATTGCATTAAGATTTATATCCAAAATGTACATTTTAAACACATTATAAAGCTTTTAATTGATTATAAAGTAACATACTAAATAATAATTCTAAACTTGCTGCCTAATTTTATAATTATTGACCAATAATGAAAAAGACGCTATTACTTTTAATTTTGTTAATTCCAAATTATTTTTTTTCGCAGTGCCCAGAGTCTATAAGCTTCAACCCAGGTAATCCAATATTAGAAATATTTACTACAGACGAGTTAGAAAATTTTGTAGGATCAAGTGTTTCTATAAGTGGTGATTATTGCATAATAGGAGAAGTACAAGCTAGTGTTCCTAGTAATACTAGTTTTCCAGGAAGTGTTCGTATGTACAAAAGACAAGGGGAAAATACTTGGGCTTTAACACAACAAATTTTTCCTGATAATGGCGAAAATAATATCTTTTTTGGATTTGCTGTAGCCCTATCTGGTAATTATGCAATAGTCGGTTCTACAGGAAATAACCCAGGTAATTTTGGTCCTGGAGCAGTGTATATTTATGAACGTAATGTTTCTGATGTTTGGGAGTTTAAAAATCAGTTTGATTACCCCGGAACAGTAGATGTAGAAACTACTGGATTTGGTACAGCAGTAAGTATTTCTTCTAATGGCTATGCCGTAGTTGGATCTAATTACGACTCAACTTCTTCATTACAAGGGGGGTCTGCTTATGTATATAAAAGATTAGCTAATGAAGATTGGGAATTTCAACAACGCTTAACAGCAGAGTCTTATGAATCTAATAATGGGAGTTTTGGAATTAGTGTAGACATAACGGACTGTGATGAAATTGCTGTAGGCGCTTACCAAGAATTTAATGATGGTATGGGTAAACTATACATTTATAAGCAAACAAATACTATTTGGTCTCAAGATGCAAGATTAGAAGCTTCTAATGGAGCTAACGGTGACGGATTTGGACACTCCATAAGTTTTTCAGAAAATAAAATAGCAACAATAGCTAAAAGAGGAGGAAATGGAACTGTCTATGTTTATGAAAATGTAAATGGCAGTTGGAATGAAACTATTTTAGAAGCTTCTAGTTTAAGTAGTGCTATAAATTTTGTTCCTGGACCAGGGCTAGGCGGACATTCATTGTCTTTAAAAGGAAATACATTATTGGTTTCTGAAGCAGGAGTAGCAGCACACTTAATTGAAAAAACAAACGGAAACTGGACATTTGTTAATAGTATTTTACCTACTAGCCCTCAGGATTCTAATGGATTTGCAAGGTTTATAGAAATGGATAGCGATAGTGCTGTGCTTTCTAGTGGAAATAGAGGGCGTATTTTTGAAAATAATACTATTCTAGGAGTTTCTGAAATAAATAATATACGAAATAAAACTGTTAATGTTTTTCCAAATCCTGTGATTAATGAATACGTTAATATCAAACTTTTAAATAATGATGAATTAAGTAAGGTAAGAGTTTACAATATATCAGGTCAACTTATTCTTGATATTAATCAATTCGATTCTAATAAAATTTATTTGGGAAATTTACAACCTGGAGTTTATTTTATGAAAGTCAATACTTCTGTAATCTCTAAAAAAGTAATAATTTTATAATTGATTGCTAGGCTTTATCTAATTTTTGGCACTATCTTTGTAATCTAGTTAGTAATTATTAAAATTAAATATATCATTATTATGAGTAAAGGAACAGTAAAATTTTTCAACGATGCCAAAGGATTTGGTTTTATTACAGAAGAAGGTGTTGAAAAAGACCACTTTGTACACATTTCAGGATTAGTAGACGAAATTCGCGAAGGCGACCAAGTTGAATTTGATCTTGAAGAAGGTAACAAAGGATTAAATGCAGTAAACGTAAAAGTTATTTAACATATACTTCAAGTTTTAAAAAAGCCCATCAAGAAATTGATGGGCTTTTTGTTTTTAATCTTATTTCACATTTGAAGAATTGTTTCCTTCTAGCTTATTTTTTAGTAGTTTCATGTTTTTCTCCAAAAGGATGCCAACAACTATAAAATATTGAGAAGCACCATAAAAAAACATAGTTGAGTATTTATTGTAAAGAAAATTAGGATTATAATATTTTTTAAATATTGCTATCGTGTCTGAAAATAGAAATAAAAGCACACCAATAAGAACAAACCAAAAACTTATTGTATTGACTTCGTTTTTTCTTAAATATGCGAATTGTGCCACTATCATAATAATGAGTAAATATGCAAATGCAGGTAAAAGGTGATCACCTAAATTTATGTAAATCATTATCATAACGCTGCACATATAAACAAAAGAGAAAATTAGAAAAGGAATTAGCTTAGCAATTTCAAATTCTTTTTTGTTAGAAAACCGAATAGCATATATGATTTTTCCTATAGCAAATAGAGCTACACCCAATGCAAATCGCCATTTAACTGAAAATTCAATAAAAAGTATGTCACCTAGTATAAAACATAATAAAGCCATGCACATGAGTATGTGTTTGTTTTTATGATCTTCTCTTTGGTTAAAAATATAAAAACCAACTAATGATAATAATAAAGCCGTTTTAGAAAAATATCTATACGGAAAAGAATCTAGGTTAATTTTAATTACGGTGTCTACTATGAAAAGAACACAATAGAGTAGTGTAAAATAGGTTATATTTTTAAATATTTTTTTCATAAACAATTTAGGAGCGCAAGCTAATATAGCATATTTCCTTTAAATTTCTAAATTTCTATAAATTCTTACAAAAACTATTAAATAAATAACAAACCTATATAGCTAAATCAACATAAAATAACATTAATCTTTTGAGTAAAAAGCCAAATTTCTTCGTTAAAAATACTCAGCGTAACCTAGCTATGCTTGTGTTTTTTTGCCTTGAACTTCATCTTTTTTCTTAAAAATATTATATGCCATTTTATATCAATTTAGCTATATTATTCACTTATACAAGTGAAAATAATAATTATATGCTAGGTTTTAATACCGTTTTTAAAAGAAACCAATTAAAAAGAGGAGGGAAGCTCAATGTTTTTTTAGAATTGTATTATGCTTTCTATTTTATCTTGCCTAAGAATACAAAATTAAAAATACCCCAATCATTATACCCAATAAAGGAATTAGTTTTTTACGTTTATTTTTTTCTTTAAATACAAGACCACCAATAACAACTGCAATTATTAACTGACTCCGTTTTATAGCAGATAGCAGCATGATTAATGCATCAGGATCTTGTAAGGCTTTAAAATAAAAATAATCGGCTGCTTGTAATAAAATACCAACAGCAACAATAGTCCATCGCCATTTAAATGCTTTTCGTTTTTCTCTGTAAGGAAACCAGGTTAGAGATAAAATAACCAACAAAATGAGTATGGTGTACCAACAAAACCAAAATTGCAAAGTTTGCGGGTTCAATGTTAAATTTTGAATTAAGAACTTGTCGTATAAACCACTAGAAGCGCCTAAAAAAGTGGCTCCAATAATAGCAAAGATCCATTTATTTCTCTTAAAGTTAATGCCTTCTTTTTTTCCTATTTTAGAATAGAGTATTACCGAGAAAATAATAAGAAAAAAACCGATCCACTGTAAGAAGTTAGGTTTCTCTTGGTAAATTAAAATGGCACCAATAAAAGTAAAAAAAGGACCTGCAGAACGTATTGGAGTTACAATAGTTATTGGCAAATGCTTTAAAGCTTGATAGGCCAAAACCCAAGATGTCGTCATTATCATAGATTTTATAAAAATAAAACCATGTATTCTCCAAGAAATACTAGTAATATGAAACCCAATTTGCTTAGTATATTCAGGGAAATAGAGAGATCCAATAAAAAACGGAAGGAGTAACAAAAAACCTGAAAATATTGTTCCCAAAAGCACAGGAAACACCTCGTTTCCCTGTACGGCATGTTTTTTACATAAGTTGTGTAATCCTAAAAAAAGTGCGGCCAATAGACCTAAATACATCCACATGGCGCGAATATAGTTTTTTAAGTGAATTTGGGGTTAGGATTTTTGAGAATATTGTTTGTTTGAAGTTGATGGTAGAAGTGAAGTAGAAACATAAATATCTACTTGAGTATTTACATTACTTTCTCTACGGTTTTCCGTAATCGATTACTAATTCACTTCTGTATATTTATAATTGAATATTATAACCAAAATATTATAATGAAAACTAAAGCTATTTTGCCTGGACCAAAACCAAAAAAAGATGATGGTACTCCTGATAGAAGGAGAAGAGTTACACCTGATAACAAACCAAAACATCCAAAGTTGAAGCCTCATAAACATAAACCTAATGATTAGTAAAATGTTAATCTTAAAAATTAGAGAATGGATAATTTATTAGAAATATTATCAACACCTAAACAAGTTGGTTTACTTATTGGAGCAGGTGTTTCAAAAGCTTGTGGATTACCTAATGTTGAAGATTTAACAAAAGATGTTAGAGATAAAATTGATAATGACAAGTTTAAAGAACTACTTGATGATAATGATAACGTAGAAACTATATTAAACAAAATTCAGCAATTAAAAGCATTAATATCTGGTGTAAAAAAAGTAAACGAGCTATCATTAGAGAGCATTGAAACGATTGAAAAAGATATAAAAGAGACAATTTTTAAAAAATTATCTATTGAAGCACCTTTTGATAAATTATCTGATTTAGTGATTTGGTTAAACCATATAAATGGAGAAAACCAAAAGGAAGTATTTACTTTAAATTATGATTTGTTAGTAGAGAATGCTTTAGAAATAAATGATTTACCTTATTACTCTGGGTTTATAGGAAATGTTAAACCTTTTTTTATTGCAGATTCTGTTGACGATTTTTCTGGCTTATATGTTAAAGAGAGTTGGACGAAATTATGGAAATTACATGGTTCTCTTAATTTTAAAAAGTCTAAGAAAGGTCAGATTTTTATTGAAAACAATACAAATTCAGAATATGAAGATATATTGATATATCCTTCAATGGACAAATATATTTCTTCAAGAAAAGCTCCCTTTATAGCTTATTTAGACAGGTTTAGAAAGTATTTATTAAATAAAGAAAAGGTATTATTAGTATTAGGTTATTCCTTTTCTGATGATCATGTAAATGATTTAATAATAAATGGATTGAATAATAACTCTAGACTTTCTGTTATTGCCTTTTGTTATGACGAAAAAACCTTAAACAAGTGTATTGAAGTACTTGGTAAATATCCTAATCTTTCCGCTTATTCAGCTGACAAAAAATATATTAACAGAACCAAATCAGAATTTGAAAGTGATAATAATATAGGAGATTTCAATAATTTTATATCAGTGATAAACACTTTAGTTAATCAAAAAAAGCCAGAGATGGTAAATGAAATTGAAGAGTAATGGAAAATGAATTTGTAAATGGAAAAATAGGAAAAGTAATCGAAGTTAATTCTGAAAGAGTTGTTATCGAGGTAAGTGAAGAACTTAACAACTATAATATTATACATAAAGGGAATCTCTATAGAATTGGACAAGTAGGGAGTTTTGTAAAAATCATTAATGGTTTAACTTGCCTTTATTGCGTAGTAGAATCTTTCTCAACGTTTCTGCAAACAGGTGATATTGTACTAAATAAAAAAGTAATTAATATTGCTCTTTTAGGTTATAAAAATATTGAAGGTGAATTTGAAAGTGGAGCTAAAATAACTCCAAGTATTGACGATGTTGCTTACATTATTGATGAAGAAGACGTTAATGTTATTTTTAAATCTGACGTTAAATTTCCTGTAAAAATTGGAGACAATTATTTTTCGAATAGTCTACCTGTTTATTTAAACTTAAATGAGTTTATACTCAAACATTCATTAATTGTTGGAAGCACTGGAAGTGGGAAATCAAATACTGTTGCTTATCTTCTAAATAATATTGTTTCAGGATATCCAAGCTCAAGGGCTGTTATCATTGATATTCATGGAGAATATATGAATTATCTTAATAAAGATGCAACTGAATTTTCTGTATTTAGCAAAACGGACAAGTTTATTATTCCTTATTGGATGCTTGATTTTGAAACATTATGTAAATTATTTGGCTTTTCATTAAAGGCTATGTCATCATCTACTACTGATTTATTTAGAGAGAGAATTCTACAAATGAAAAAAGATTTCATTTCAAAAGGACACTTAAAGGATAAAATAAATCTTAATGATGTTGATGTAAATTCACCAATTCCTTTTGATATTAAAGAAATTTGGTTAGAATTTTATAGCAAAGGATATGGAACGTTTACTACTACCGAAAGAATACCAAAGAACTATGCATTTGAAAAAAATGATGATGGAATAGAGTTAAAAGGAAACGCAGAAAAATTAAAAAAGCCTGTATTTAAACCATATAGTTCTGATAATAGTGCTCCTTTTAAATCAAATGAAGTCAGTTATAGAGGTATATCTGATTCTATGTTAAACATTATTAGCAGTGATGATTTTAGATTCATGTTTGGTGATAACGAATTTATCAAAGGAGAAAAAAATATTGAAGAGTTAATATCTAGTTGGATTGAAAATAAAAAACAGATAACAGTATTAAATTTAAGTGGTATACCATATAATATTCTTGATGTGGTTATTGGAATTATTTCTAACCTTTTATTTGATGTAATTTACTATTCATTAAAAATCAATAAATCTTATGAAGGAAGACCATTGTTGATTTGTTTTGAAGAGGCTCATAAGTATTTAAATGCAAATACGGAAAACAGCTTTTCTCAAAAATCTGTTGAAAGAATAATGAAAGAAGGTAGAAAATTCGGGATTGGAGCGATGATTATTTCACAAAGACCAGTTGAAATACCTGATACAGTTATTTCTCAAGTTAGCACATTTATTGCTTTAAGACTAACAAATAGTGGTGATCAATCCAAAATTATAAAGTTTGCTCCAAATAATTTTTCAACTTTCCTCAAATCGTTGCCATCGTTAGGTAATGGAGATGCATTTGTCATAGGAGAATCTATGAAAATACCAATGAAAATAAAAATTCCTTTATTAGAATCTGTGAAGAATATTGATTTTGATAAGAAAATAGGAATTTGGAAAAAAGATAAAGCTGAAGCGTTCAGTTATACTAATACTATCGAAAGATGGATACAAAAATAAAAAAATGGAAAATTTAGAATGGAATGAAATTGGACACGACTCTAGTACTATTTTAAGAATAGCTCATTCAGGACAGGACTTATTTGTGGAATTTAAGCCTAAAGGAAGTGGTTATAAATACCATAATGTTCCTGTGGAAATTTATCAAAGAATCTTAAATAAAGAATGTTATAGTAAAAGTGAAGGTAAAGCTTCATATGGAGCAACTTTAGATCAATTAGTAAAAAAAGCTGGTTATAATTATACTCAATATAAATAGTTTATATTGTATAAGGATTAAGTATTAAAAATTTTAAAGTGAAAAACGAAAACCAAATAAAATGCCCAAACTGTGGAACATCAATTGATGTTCAAGACATATTAGCGCATCAACTAGAAGAAGAAATAAAGCAAAAATATCAGTCTCAAATTGCAGAAGAAAAGAAGAAATACGAAAGTGAACAAGAAAAATTAAAACAAGAAAAGCTTGATTTTGAGAAAAAGAAAAAGCAAGAGAATGAGCTATTTCAAGAACGTTTAGAGAATCAATTAAAAGAGAGTAAAAAAGAAATAGAATCAAAACTTAAACTCAAATTAAAAGAAGAACAATCTGAACAATTTGATGCTTTACAAAAAGAACTAAATGAAAAGTCTGAACAAGTAAAAGAACTTAACCGTTCTAAAGCTGAAATAGAAAAGCTTAAAAGAGAAAAAGGGGAATTAAAAGGAGCCGCAGAAGCAGAGGCTCAGAAAAAGCTAAATGAAATTTTAATTTCAGAAAAAGAAAAGATTAAAAAGTCTGAAGAAGATAAAAATGAATTGCGTTTCAAGGAAATGCAAAAACAATTAGAAGACCAGAAAAAACTTACTGAAGAAATGAAACGTAAGCAGGAGCAAGGTTCAATGCAACTTCAAGGAGAAGTTCAAGAATTAGCAATAGAGGAGTGGTTAGCATCAAAATTTCCATTAGACACAATACAAGAAATAAAAAAAGGAGCAAGAGGTGGAGATTGTATTCAAATTGTGCACTCAAGAACAGAACAAAATTGTGGTACAATTTATTACGAAAGTAAAAGAACTAAAGATTTTCAACCAAGTTGGATTGAGAAATTTAAAGCAGATATAAGAGATAGAGGCGCAAATATTGGAGTTTTAGTAACAGAAGTTATGCCATCTGATATGGACAGAATGGGTTTAAAAGATGGCATTTGGATTTGTAATTATGATGAATTTAAAGGTCTCTGTGCCGTTTTAAGAGAAGGCATTTTACAAGTTAACAATGCAATTATTACTCAAGAAAATAAAGGAGATAAAATGGATTTACTTTATGATTATTTAACGAGTAGTACATTTAGAATGCAAATAGAAGCTATTGTAGAGGGATTTACTCAAATGAAATCAGATTTAGATAGTGAAAAACGTTCAATGCAAAGAATCTGGAAACAAAGAGAAAAACAGATTGAAAAGGTTGTTACTAATACAATAGATATGTATGGTTCTATTAAAGGTATAGCTGGAAATGCTATACAATCTGTAAAAGCTTTAGAATTACCAGAAGGAGATGATGATCTAGACTTGTAATATCCTCACAAAATCACAACAGTCTTTAATTCTATAAAAAGCAATAAAATTCACATTCAAAAAATCAAATAAATCACAACTAAGCCCTAAACTTTTTAATTAACTATATTTTCAATTTTCAAAGAATTACAATTAGATATAGAAGATTTCAAATACTATTTTTTAGTGATTAGGAGCTTTCATAATAACAAAAAAACGGCTTCCATACAGGAAAGCCGTTTTTAATTTAATTAATAATTGTATTATTTATTCAACAGAAAACTTATGAGTTGTTACTGCTCCGTTACTATTCATTTTATAAATATAAACGCCTGTTTTTAAGTTAAGCTGATCATGGTTTAATTTGAATTTTTGATAAGCTCCAGCTTCTAAATTTCCATTATAAACTTCAGAAATCATTCTTCCTTGTATATCATATAAAGATATACTTGCAGGTCCTGAAACCTTAGGAGTTACTACTAGAGTCGATTCTCTGCTATTTGCATTTGGGTATGAGAATAATGTTCCAGGTAATAATTCGTATAATTCTGCCATGGCTTGAGATTCTAGATTTGCCAATTCTTCAACTGGTTCAGGTGTATTATTTCTATTCCATCCAGAAGTAAGACCAAAAGCACTATTTACATCGGTTTCATCTAAGCCAGCCAAAGCACCTTCAAATTGCGAATAACTATCTTTAACATAATCTGCATCAATATTATCTACTCCAAAAACACTCGTGTCATCAGCTAATCCAAGTAAACCAAAAATCCCATTACCACCTTCATCCATAATAGAAATAGTATCATTAAAGGCATTTGTATGGAAATTACCTATGTAATGTCCTGCTTCATGTGATACTAAGTTTGCAACTCCTGTGGCTACTAAATCCATTTTAGTCGCATTACCGCCTAATTCAACAGTATTAAAACTTACACCGTCTAATGGAACAATAGTGCCATCAGGAAGTTCTACTGTTGCTCCCGCTTCTACACTTATTTCATCTAATAATGCCAAAGCATCATCATCTGCCCTATAATTACCCACATCTACACTGGTTGCGATACCAATAGTTCTTATTCCTGATTCTTCAATTGTTCCACCAACAATTACACGGCTATATTCTATACCAGCTCTTTCTAAAATTCTAGGTAATATTACTCCTAATGATTCTATACCGTAGTCGCTTAAAATTCGAACATTAAAGTTAGAGTTAATGCCAGATTCTCTTAAATCTCTTTGCATCGTTTCTTTTACGTCATCCGTTATTTTCTTGGCAAGTCTTAAATTATTAATTCTATTATTAGGGATATCCCAATTTTCTAAAAAGGCACTCAGTGGTGATAAAGAGCGAATAGCATCTAACTCTGGATTTTCCCCTACAGGAACATCATCTTCTGAGACATCAAAAAATTCTCTTTGAGTAAAATCGTCTACTCCAGTAAAATCAAGATAAATATATTGTGTGCGTTGTCCATCCAAGCGCGGTTTTGCAGTATCAAACTCTGTTTCATAATCCCCAATACCATTAAGAACAATTCTATAGGTGCCATCTTCTGGAATAATGTATTGAAATCCTATATCTCCATTTGTAGGAAGAGGATAATCGTCTACAACAGATATATAATAGCTAGCAGTAGAAATTCCTACTTCACCATTTGGTTTTAATAATGTATTACTTAAAAAACTATTATTATTACTTACTAACCCTAACACTTGTCCCTTCTCAAAATCTACTTCATATGAATCTGTTCCTGAAACAAAATTAGTAATAGAAATATCATAGTTTAAGCTAGGGTGAGGTGCTGCGTATATAAAATTAGGATTATCGAATTCTGTTTCAGACAGTGGTCTTGAAGCAATATCATTTGCAACTGTCACTTCTGTAACAAAGAAAAAGAGGTCTGTTTCTTGAGAGAATTGATTGACATACATAAAAGGTTGAGTAGGTACTCCAAAAGAAAATCCAATAAATACTCCTTCACCATTTATTACAAACACAATAATTCGACCATCAAAATTTGTAGGATCTGGTTTAAATTCTACAGCAACTTCTTGATTAGCAGGATATGTATATTTAAAGACATCTGGATCTCCTGATAATTCTCCATTTATTTCATAGGCTTCTAAAGTACTAGAAACTGTTATAGAATTTTCTAAGCCTTCAACTGTAGGTAAAATTGTAGCACCGCTTAACGAATTATTATTTTCTTCCGCAGCAATTATTTCTTCAGCATTACTAAAATCCAAACCACCGCCCAATGTACCATCAACAATTGTAGATACGCCACGAGCAGAAGAAATAGGAACTCTTTCTGATTTTGAATCGTTTGTTTTTGCTCCAGGCTTTTCTTTTTCTTTATAGTGAATAGATGGCGCTTTAGCACTTTTGTTTAAAGACTCCTTATATTTTGCTAATGCTTGCATATACCGCTGCCAAACTTTAACACTACCTTGGTCTCCGCCCATAGATGTAAATGGATTAAGCCCTACTGGTCGTTCTGGAGCTTTTATGTCTGATTTACCATTTAAATTCGATTTTTTATAATCAGAGTCGTACTTAATAATTTGTTTAAATTCTTGAAAAGTTAACGCTTCAGTTTTTTGTTCTTGCGCATTACTGGTAAAAGCAACACAGCATAACATTAAAAGAATGAAAATTTTTAGTCGATTTTTTGTTTTTACAAAATTCATTTGAATATTATTTAAGGATTAAAATTAAAAATTCATCTGTTTGTAGTATCGTCTAGTTAGGTATTCTTATCTATATTTTTAGATCCAATATTTAGCGTAATACCGGAATTGTTTTTTTAATTAAAAAAGGAAAAATTAAGCTGTTTTTACTTTTTAAATGATTTTATATCATCGGCTTTATATTTCTACTTATTTCATTTACAGTATGTTAAATTTATAAATATTTTATTTAATAACAAAGTTGAGTTTGTTGTATAACGAAAATCTCCATTGCGTGTATTTGTCTGTTTTTTCAATAATTATTTATGTATTTCGTTTTTATAAGTTCATTTATTTATTGCGAGAAACCGTTTGTACCGTTAAGTTATTGCAAATAAATTGGTTTATTTTTTTTAAAGTTTAATATCCTTAAAAACGACTACTTTTTTGATTCTTTATAACATTTTTTTACGATGCCATTCTTGAAAGAGAAAATAGAAACCTCGTTATCTCTTTACGATTTCTATAACAATTTGTTGGTTTTTTTTTGTTTTTATTTAAATAAGACAAAAAAAATGTCTTTGTAATAATGATTAAATGTCTTTGGTAAGATGATTCTTTCATAAAAGTTAATAATGTCTTAAAATTTGAAAATCAACAAAATACACAATAGAAGTTAGGCCGAATTCTTTCTATTTGATGTACAGGCATGCGGAAATCAATTACGATATTTTACAATAATTACTTGTTAGAGCATAAATAGAACTACTTTAGCTTCATTATTAAAAATTAAAACATATTTCATGAAGAAAATAGTATTATCATTAGTTGTAATTGTCGCTATGACTAGCTGCAATAGCGTTAAAAACGTAAATACATCAAATGTTGCAAATGCAGCAACTTTGTTAAGTTCATTAACATCAAACTCTACAGTAAAACAAATTTCTAGTCTTTTTAATTTATTAGACGGTAACAACGATAAAGCAATAAGCTCTAAAGAAGCTATTGGGTCTGTAGCAGAGAACTTTAATGTCTTAGATAAAGATAAAAATTCAAATCTTAACCTTTCAGAATTACAAGGTTTACTTGGTTTATTAAAATAATAAATTCATAGTTAATAAAAAGAGCATACTTATATCGCGTATGCTCTTTTTTTGTTTTTTTTTGAAATAAAACCCCAAACCTAAAATCTCACAAATATTAATTATTTAATAGTGCTTTTATTTAGATAAAATCTTTTTTCACCTTATAATTAAAAGCGTTTCTAATTATAGCTTTATGGTCTTTTATTTTTTAAGTAATGCAATGCTAATTGACTGTACATATACAAATCTCATCTTAAAATAAATAATTTTAATTTCGATTTATGTGTTTTTACAATTATAAACATCATAAAATATCACTCTTTATATTGATATTAATTTAATAAAATAGTTAAAATTATATAATAAATTATGTATTTTTAACTAAATACATTACTATGCACGTATAGTATATTTAAGCAAATTAATTAACCATAAACCCTTAGAATGAAAACTAAAGCAACTTTTACAAAAAGATCTTTATTGATTTTGGCCATTACATTTATAACTACGGTGTCAAGTTATGCGCAGCAGGTTATTAATGCAACCTTACAACATGATGGAAAAACGAGACGATACCGTCTTTACATTCCGCAAAGTTACGACGCAAATAAACCAGCACCACTAATTTTAAATTACCATGGATTTACTAATAATATTAATACACAATATAACCAAAGTGATTTTAGACAATTAGCAGAAGACAATCAATTTATATTTGCAACACCTCAAGGACTAGGTTTTTTAGCCGGATGGGCTATAAATAACAATTTTGGTGGGAGTGAAGATGATTTAGGATTTTCAAACGCTTTAATTGATAAAATAGAAAACGAATACAATATTAATGCAAAACGTATTTACGCTACTGGCTTTTCTAATGGTGGTTTTTTTAGCTACAGATTGGCTTGTGAATTAAGCCCAAGAATTGCAGCTGTGGCTTCTGTAGCTGGAAGTATGACAAGAAGATGGATAGACAGAAACCAATGTCAACCACAACATCCAACTGCTGTGTTACAAATAACTGGGACTAATGATGGGACTATTTCTATAAACGGTAACGGATCTAATGAACCAATACAAGATGTTATGGAGTATTGGTCTAACAACAACAATGGAGATTCTACACCAGAAGTTATTCAATTAGGAGGTGGATCTACACGTTCTATTTGGGATAATGGCGATAATGGTGTTACGGCAGAGTTTATTAAAGTTCAAGGAAAAGGGCACTCTTGGAATGGAGGAAATGTAAGTACTTCTGAAGAAATTTGGAAATTCTTTTCTCGATTCGATATTGATGGAGAAATAGACCCAGACGATCCAAATGACGATCCAACTGATGACACTTGTGCAGGAGATGTATCGTCATTTCCTTATAATGAAAGCTTTGAAGGTAATTTAGGATTATGGGAACAATCTACTGATGATGATATTAACTGGACAGTAGATGCTAACGGAACACCTTCTAATGGTACCGGTCCTTCTAGTGCTGTAGATGGTAATTCCTATGTGTATTTAGAAGTTTCTGGTAATGGTCAAGGATTTCCTAATAAAAGAGGTGTTTTAAATTCGCCTTGTTTTAATTTAAGTGGAGTGTCTTCTCCAAGACTTCAATTTAGCTATCATATGATAGGTAATGCGGTTGGAGATTTAACAGTAGAAGCTAGAACAGACAATACTGGAAGTTGGACTTCTATATTTACTAAAACTAGTGCTCAAGGTACAGGTTGGAATCAAGCAGATATTGCACTTTCTGCATATGCAGGTCAATCTAGCGTACAACTAAGAATAAATGCAGTTTCAGGAAATAGCTGGCAAGGAGATATTGCTATCGATGCACTTAATATATCTAATACTACTGATAATCCTGGTGACGATTGTGGTCAAATTGACTTTAGTAACACTCAAATTACATCATTCTCTAACCAGGATGCAGATGGAACTTTTGAAGTTGCTGGAGGAGGTACTGGTTTAGTCTTAAGAAATAATACTTGGAAGCAAATTCCTTTAGATTATATAATCACAGCGAATACCGTTTTACAATTTGACTTTAGAAGTACTTCACAAGGTGAAATTCATGCTGTAGGTTTTGAAACAAACACGACATTAACAGCATCACGTTATTTCAAAGTACATGGTACACAAAATTATGGTGTCACGAACTTTGATAATTATGCTGGAAGCGGAACTACAACATATACAATTCCTGTTGGAAACTTCTACTCTGGTGATGCAGATAGATTGGTTTTTATTAATGATAATGATGGTGGATCAGGAAACAATTCTACTTTTTCTAATGTGAAAATATATGAAGGCTCTTGTAATGGTTTATTATCTGCCCAAGAAGCAATTGCACAATTAGATCGTAAAGAATCTATATTAGGTAACGAAGATGAAGGTATTGGCGCTATTAAAATGATACCTAACCCAACTAGCGATCAATTTACACTTAATGTAAATGCTAAGAATAGTAAAAACATAATGGTTACTATTTATACCGTACTAGGTCAAAGAAAATATGAAGGTAGATTAAGTTCTGGCATAAATAATTTCTCTGCTAATAATTTATCTTTAAGTTCTGGAATATATGTGGTGAAAATCCAATCTGAAGGAGATAAAGAAATTGTGAAAAAATTAATTATTAATTAAGTTTTAAACGAGTTCAATAACTAAATACTAGAATATCATTAAAAGGAGGCTGTCTAAAAAGTTAAAAACATAGCTAAATGTCTGGTTGCGCGCAGTCGAAACCTATTGATTATCAAAAGATTTTTAGTTCTCGACTGCGCTCGAACGGACAGAAATAATACTTTTAAGACAGCCTCCTTTTTTATATTAACTCAAGTTTACCCCGATATTAAATAGATATCTAATAATCCTGTTTAAATGATAGCAGAAAGAAGCTTTTAAACGTTTTTTCTGCCCATATTTGTTCGGTTTTAGAAATAGGGTTATGATCTTATTAGAAGTCCCGCTAATTTATATTTTTCTAAGGAAAGAATTGATTATAGATATAAAAAAACACAATCAAAGAGTTTATATTTAAACTCTTTGATTGTTAATATTCTAACTAAAACAAAAGGGAGAATCTAAATTTTTATAATTGTTTAGTAAATTAATGTTTCTTTTTAGTGACTATATTAACTCAGTTTACTTTATGTTTCATTTTATTTACTGTTATAAAATTATATGAAAACCTACTAAACGAATTAAAGCACAGTAAGCTTTTATTTTTAATCGACTAAAAGCTAATTTAATCGATTAAACACACTAAAAGTGCTAAAATGTGTCTTATCTCTAGTGAATACTTTGAGGGTTTCCGTTTGGGAATTATAATAGTTTTACGACATACAGAAATAGGGTTATATTACCAGAAAATATGAAGCTAAAAAAATTATAGTAGAAATAAATGAGGTAGATAAAGTCAAAAAAGATGAAAAAAGCAGATAGTATTAATGTTATAAAGACATTTTATATAACGTCTTATTATAATTCTTTTTCTGAATTATAATGTACCGCGTTATGTACACTTTGCTTTGGCAAAAGCGAAGTGCTTTACCTCAATCATTTTATTTTTTTCTTCTAATAAACGTTCTTTAAAAATGTAATGGAATACGCTTTGCCCAAAGCTAGCCTGTCCTGAGCGGAGTCGAAGAGATAGGAGTGAAGTGGGAATGTGTATGAAATGGTATTATTCAAAAAAGATAAATTACTAGTGTCATTTCAAATTTAATCACTATATTACACCAATAGTATGATGATTTAAACAAAATTAATATGGGGACAATTCGCAAAACGGTAACCTTTACCGAAAAACAAGATAAATGGATAAAAGCTCAAATTGAAGCTGGAGAATATACTAATGATAGCGAATACTTGCGAAACCTTGTGCGTCAAGATCAAGCAAATAACACAAAATATTTTTCTCTTAAAACCAAAATTATAGAAGGACTAGAAAGCGGTGTTAGCACTAAATCATTACCTGAAATTATGAAAGAAGTTGAAGCACGTATGCGAGAAGATGGGCGTTTATAAACTTTCTAAAAAAGCAGAAATCGATTTGGCTAAAATGTATGAATTCGGTGTTTCCAAATTCGGTTTACTTCAAGCTCAAAAATACTTTTTAGAAATGCACGATGTTTTTCAAGTACTTGATGAAAATGAAAATTTAGGTAGAGATGCTTCTGAATATATTGAAGACTTAAAACGATTTGCTTTTAAGGCTGCTCATACATTATTTTATTTACAAACAACAGGCGGGATTTTTATTCTTAGGGTTCTAAGTCAACGGATGGACTATCAGCGTAACCTTAATATAGTCTAGGAATTTGCTAGAATTAGAGATAACTTATCGCTATTTTATATAACGTCGGATTATAGAGCATTTTTGCTCTATAATTTATATTATGTAAAATAGAATATTTAAACACCAACTCTATTCTTTTAAAAATTTGTAACGTTCAATTTAAAATATTAATTACTACAATTTAAAATATTAAAAAAATTATTTCTTTATTGTCTATAAATAGATGTTTTATAAGCTATTCAAACTTAATTAAATGAAATAAAGTGTGAAATACTTGTGAAAAATCCACTATTATACTCAACTGTTATGACAATTTAGTTTTCACAAAAAGGAATGCATTTTCGTTATTTTAATCTATTATAATTGATTAAAATCTTTGTGTCCAGGAATTGTTTCTGGTATCGGTTCTTTTATATCTACTCCTAAATGTAATATTCGAGTACCTGCATCACAGTTAGGACGAATATTTTTTCCTATAACAATTCCGTCTTTGTCAGCAATTACTTTATCCCTAATTTCACCAAAAACATTATATATAATTGCTATAATTTGTCCTTTTTTAACACGGTCTGTAAGTTTAGGTAGTACATCTACTATACCTCCACTTTTTGAGTAAATCCAATAAGATCTGTCACAAACGGTAACATCTTTAGTTACTAAATCTTTTACTTCCCCTTCTAACATTCCTAAATGTATGAATGTGTTTTTAATACCTTCTAAAGTAGCATCTATTAAAGAGTGTTGAAAAACGTTAGGATTACCTATTTCTATAGTTATAGATGGTATATCATTTGAGTTCGCCCACGCTCTTAAAGTGCCTTCTTCATCATACTTATTTACAATAATTTGTGTTTTTTGAAGATAAGCTAGCTCTCTTGTTTGCTCATTATCCATGTCTGAACGAATATAAAGACTATTAACACGTCCATGGCTTGCTGTGTGCAAATCCAATAAATAATCAAATTTCTTTATAATTTTATTTACAAAATGATGCGCGTAAATTTGACTGGTAGCACCTTCTGGCTTTCCTGGCATAATCCTATTTAAATCCACATTATCTAAAAAATAACGTTGATTTGCTAAATAACCAGGAATATTACTTATTGGAATTAATACAATATTTCCTTTTAATTTTAAAGGGTCTATGTCTTCCATTCAGGGCAAAAGCATTCAAAATTAGATAGAAATTAAAATTTATATTATTTTAGTATTGAATTCTATTTTATTCTGCCATCTGGCAGAATAAAAAAAATGAATATTCCTTCTGAATCAAAATTTAACAAGAATTTTCTGTCA
>CALGLR010000108.1 GCA_937959395.1 uncultured Flavobacteriaceae bacterium
GATACTTGGAATATAACGGGAATTGAAAACCAACCAGACGCCGTTATCTATATTTTTAATCGTTACGGTAAATTATTGAAGCAACTTAGCCCTATTGGAACTGGGTGGAATGGAACTTATAATGGTGAACTTTTACCGACTGGTGACTATTGGTTCACTCTAGAATACAATGAACCAAGTACTGCCGAAAGAAAAACGTTTAAAGCTCATTTTACTCTAAAAAGATAATATTTAGTTAGCCTTTAGCCTTTAGCCTTTAGCCTTTAGCCTTTAGCCTTTAGCCTTTAGCCTTTAGCCAAAATTAAAAAAGCATCATTATAAGTTAACTTATAATGATGCTTTTTTAATGACTCTTTTTAAAAATTTACTTTTTTTTAAAACTACCATCATCTACACTTTTAATAAATTGAATAAGTCCTTTAAAAAAGTTTTTCTGATCATCAAATTGTGATAAATGACTTCCGTTTGGGCATAATAAAAAATCTCCATTTTTAACTTCAGAAGCAATCCATTTCATATGTTCAGGATCCATAGTATCGTAAGTAGCACCAATAGTTAAAGTGGGAACTGTAATTTTATGCAATTGATCTTTCACATCCCAATTCTTTAATGTAGCGTCTCCTTTAATACCAAATTCACTTGGCCCTTGCATGGTTACATAAACATCTGGATTTGTATGTTTAAACGCCCTGTTTATTGGTTCTGGCCATTCATCTACAGGCATTCTAATAACATGTTCTGTATAATAATTATTAACGATTAACTCCAGATAACGTTCATTTGTATAGTCTTCTTTTTTTTCATATTTTAAAATTTCGGCTAAGACTTTTGGATCCATTTTCGGAGCCAATACTTCATCAGAATATTTTTGATACTCTGGAATTGAAGCAACCATATTAGATATTATTAAACCTTTAAGATTTTTTTGGTATTTTAATGCATATTGCATCCCTAGAATACCTCCCCAAGATTGTCCATACAAATAAAAGTTATCCTTGTCCAACCCTAGAGCAATTCTTACCTGTTCTACTTCTTCTACAAAACGATCCAAATCCCATAATGATAAATCTTTAGGCTGGTCGCTATAATACGAACCTAATTGATCATAATAGTAATACTCAATATTTTCTTGTGGGAAATAACCATCAAAACATTCATATATTTCGTGTGTCATTCCCGGTCCTCCATGAAGTAACAATACTTTCATTGTTGGGTTCTTCCCTACACGTTTAGTCCAAACTTTAAATTCTCCTTTTGGTGTTTTAATGGGAATCATTCTTATACCTCCTAAAAATTGATCTTCCGCTTTAGGCTCTAAATAATTATTTAATAATGTGTTTTCGTTTATAATAACTTCTGCTGTTTCTGTTTTACAGCTAAGACATAATAATATAATTAAACAAAAGAGTGTGGTTAAAGTTTTCATCTGTAATGTTTTTAGTAGCCAAATGAAATGTACTATAATCTTAGCGAGTTTTATTGTTTGCTTTAATTATAACTCATTTCATAAGTTCGTGAATTATGCTTCTAAGTTAGTTGAAATTTATAAACAAAAAAAGCACTCATTTCTGAGTACTTCTAATGACAATCAATAAAGTTATATCTGGTTGTTTTAAAATTCTAAATCTACATTTAAATCAAATTCATCATAGATTGCTTTATCCTTTAACCCTTCAAAAAAGCTTGTCGAGCCATATTTAACATCATATTTAGTTCGATCTATTTTTAAATTAGCCGTTGCTTTATTTCCATAAATAGAAATAACAAAATTCACAGTGTTTGTTTTTCCTTTTATTGTTAAATCTCCAGTAACATTGTAAGCATTTTTCCCAGATGCATTTACCTCTTTAAAGGTTAAAGTAGCAGTAGGATTAGCAGCAACTCCAAAAAAATCATCAGATTTTAAATGTCCTTCTAATTTCCCTTTATACTCACCTTCTAAATCGGTAGAGATTAGCGTTGTCATGTCTATAACAAACTCTCCACCTTTTAGTTTATCATTATCAAATAATAAAGATCCAGATTTAAGAGCTATAGTTCCTGTATGAGATCCCGTTACTTTGTAACCTTTCCATAATACTTGACTTTTTTCAGTTTTAACTTTTTTTACATCTCCGTCTATTCCCGTAAAAGAGAATGAAGTAAATGCTACTAAAATTGCTATTAACGATGTTTTAATTTTATTTTTCATTTGTATTATTTATTTAAATATTGAAATACAAATGTCTCGTTAAAGTCTGTATTTGAAAATAAAGTAGATTATGAAATCATAGTAATCTAGTTTAACATTTATTTTTCTAAAATTAATTGACTTTTAATCTTGCTTAAAAACTCTTTAGTAATACCTAGGTAAGATGCTAACATGTATTGAGGAATACGTTGTTCTATTTTTGGATAACTTTCTTTAAAAATAATGTACCTTTCTTTTGCCGATAAACTAAAATTTCTAACAATTCGTTTCTGAGAAGCTACAAATCCTTTTTCAATAATCATTCTAAAAAAGCGCTCTAACTTAGGAATTTCTTTAAACAGCACTTCTCTAATATCATATGAAATCTGAATCATTTCGGTGTTTTCGATACATTGCACATTATAATCGGCTGGTGTTTGGGTAATATAGCTTCCAACATCAGAAGTCCACCAATCCTCAATAGCAAACATTATAATATGCTCTTGCCCATTTTCATCTACATAAAATGTTCTTGTACACCCAGAAACAATATAACATTGGTATTTACAAACATCTCCTTGTTGAACAATATACTGTCCTTTTAAATATTTTCTATAAACAACTTTAGAAGAAACTGAATCTTGTTCTTTCTCTGTAAGAGTAACAAATTTATCTATGTAGTTTAAAAGTGGTTTAATTGGCATTTTCTGCGATACAAAATAATTGGATTTTCAAATATAGCTTATTCTGAACGCTTTACTTTTATATTTTTAAAAATTGTATCTTATTAAAATGAAAAAAACAATAACCCAAAAATGGGATAAAAAACGTGTATCAATCTACTTTTTACTACTCATTTTTTTGTTAATAGAATCCTGTAATGCACAAAATAAAAAATCATCATCTGAAGATAATATTATAAACTCAAATACAATTAATAACAATAGATCTATATTAGAAACTCCATATAATGACTCAAATAGAAAACCATTTTTCACACAATACCACACAAATTTAAATGGAATAGTTAATGAGTTTGTTAGAAAAATGTTTCAAGATAAAAGCGGTACTATTTGGTTTGGCACCAATGGCGATGGTATTGCAAGTTATAATGGGAAATCGCTTGAGCAGCATACAACTAATTACAGTTCTGGCGGTTCAGCGATAAGAGGTATTACTGAAGATAAAGCAGGGAATATCTGGTTTGGTACATCTGGTGGTCTTACAAAATATGACGGAAAAGCGTTTACAAATTTTTCTAAAAAAGAAGGATTACTCGACGATGAAATTTGGAGCATTATAATTGACCATAACGGAATAATATGGATAGGCACTATAGAAGGTGTAAGTAAATTTGATGGCAAAACCTTTACTACTTTTAATATACCACAAGCTCCTGTAGATAAACCTAACCCAATATTATCAAAAAAGAGAATTTCTAAAATATTAGAAGATCGTAAAGGAAACATGTGGTTTGTTATAGATGGTTATGGTATTACCATTTACAACGGAAAGACATTTACGTACATCACAGAAAAAAATGGACTTCCCGATAATAACGTCGCCGATCTTCTTGAAGACAAACAAGGAAATATTTGGATAGGCACTATGTATGGAGGTATAAGTCGTTACGACGGAAAAACATTTATAAATTATACTAAAAATGGAATTATTGATGGAGTTGAAACTTATAATTTCTGTGAAGATAAAAAAGGAAACATCTGGTTTTCAGCTGAAAATGTTGGTGTTTACCGTTACGATGGCGAGTCTTTTACAAAATTCTCTAAAAAAGATGGTTTAGCAACAAATGGTATTCAAAGTATTTTTGAAGACAAGAAAGGACAAATTTGGTTTGGAACGTGGTCTGGACTTAGTATTTACGATGGAAACTCCTTTTTTAATGCAAAAGATAAAGAACCTTGGACGAAATAATTTTTTTCAAAAATCTATCTAACAAATAGCAGTTAAGATCTAAACTTAAAATATGTTTCTTTTCTATTATCTTTGTTTTGTAACTAAAAATCAGTCTCTCTAAATCTAACACTTAATATACCAGATGTCTAGATAATTAAAATAGAACCAATGAATAAGACATTAAAACCTTATCAGAATTTAATAATATTCATAGTACCACTACTAATAATTGGAATGATGTTACTTATTTCAAAATCGCCAATTTTCGCTTCTAACCCAAATAGTTTATCAACTGGAATAACATTTGATTTATTGTTGATTGTACCTCTTGTGTATTTTTTATTAATCAGAAAAACAAATATTCCAAAAACAACAATTATTCCTTTTGTAATTATTGGCATGGTCGTCTGTTCATTAATACTTCCAGTTGAAAATCAATATTATCTAAATTTCTTTAAAACTTGGGTCCTTCCAATAATAGAACTATCGATTATATCATTCGTAATCTATAATGTTAGGAAAGGAATAAAACGATACAAATTAACCAAAAGTAAATCGTTTGACTTTTTTTCAACTTTGAAAAGCACTTGTTATGAAATACTTCCTAAAGCTATTGTCATTCTAGTGGTAACAGAGATTGCTGTTTTTTATTATGGTTTCATCTATTGGAAAAAAAGAAAACTGAACCACTATGGACTTAAAGTCCATAGGTTCGGGTTCGTGACTTAAAGTCACCCCATGGTTATTTTTCAATTATGAAATTTGTAGCATTACCATCGTCTGGTCTTCGATGATGCTCCAAGTACTCATTAACCATT
>CALGLR010000109.1 GCA_937959395.1 uncultured Flavobacteriaceae bacterium
CAAGATACAGAGGGATTCAAAAAATGCATACTCAAAACCTTATGGAAGCTGTGTGTTATAATTTGTATCGGAGTCCAGGGATAATTGCGTCTAATAGTAAAATTTAACAAATAACAAGCTCAAAAAACAGGTGTTTTAAAGCCTAAAATCGATAAAAAATTAGATAACATTAAAGTTTAGAGTAAAAAATCAAATTGGATAGAGTTAATTTGAGAAGTAGCTCCCTTTTGCAACGGTCTTATTTCTTGGTTAGCTTTGACAGGTTTATTAATGCCACTAGGTATTCTATCAGAAGTATATTTTGGCTTGCCACCAGTTTTAGTTTTAATAGGCGCAATCGCTATTACTATTTCAGTTGTTTGGTTAGGTTTCGCTTTTTTTAAAATGGAGATGATAACGATCCAAATGATAAAATAAACATCACCAAAAAAGAAAAAAAAACCTATATGGTAATTGTAGATGATTGTACACAACCACTAGCTTTTTCTCATCAAGTAAAAAATTATAATATCATTATTGTTATAGATGATGGCGATTATTTATTTTGTGGTTTTGAACTTAAAGGTAATAGCCTAAAGGTTATGGAGATAAACAGAAAATTGAGAACTGAAGATTTTGGTTCTCAAAAAGAATTAATCTCCTTTTTCAATAAAAATATTGACAAATCAAATTTTTTCCTTGAACCCCCTCCTTGTGAGGTATGTCAAGTATTAGAGTGGTCATTTTTCAACCAAACTCTACGATAATCGAAACCGACATATAATTCGAGCATAAGCTATATGGGGTGATTGAGCATTGCTGCTTCTGCCTTAATACCTCCAACACCTCAACCAACAATTCTTTTTAAGGTTTTTAATTATCACATTAGTGAGCTCTGTGGTTAATTAAAGAAATATTTAACATTTCTTTAATAAGGGTAAAGCTCATAAATTGAGTCTTAGTAAATAAGAGTTTAAAATTAAAATATTCAAATATGTTGCACCATTTTTTTAATGTAGTTTTTTCTTAACGGTAAATTCAAAATTAGTAATAAGGTTATATCATAGAAAAATATAAAGAAGGACTGTACATAGCACAGCCCTTTTTTTAATGAATAATAAATATGAAAAAAATATTAATAGTATTAGTCCTATCGATATATTCTAATGCTTTCTCTCAGATTTTTGAGCCCGTAAAATGGTCAACATCAGTAGAAAAAATTTCTGAAACTAAATATAAACTAATTTCAAAGGTCAAAATAGATTCTGGGTGGCACTTATATTCACAAAATGTTCCAAATAATGGTCCAATACCTACAACTTTCAGCTATAACAATGAAGATGAAGCTGTTGAGCTAATTGGCAATACAACAGAAGACAAAGGTCATATTGTTAATGATCCCGTCTTTGGTATGGAAATCAAATTTTTTGAAAACAAAGCAATTTTTAAGCAAATTGTAAAGGTTACAAAAGAAACTAAAATTATTAATGGTTTTGTTGAATTTATGGTGTGTGATGATTCTAAGTGCTTGCCACCTAAAGAGGTAGATTTAGAATTTAAGTTGAAAAATACGGAAGCTGCAAATGCCATTGCAAAAACAGAAAAAACTACTGAAAGTAAAAATACAGATGACTCAAATAAAGAAGGTACAAGTTTACTAACTTTATTTTTCTTAAGCTTTTTAGGTGGTTTAGCAGCTTTGTTGACACCTTGTGTTTTTCCTATGATCCCTATGACAGTAAGCTTTTTCACAAAGCAAAGTAAAACTAAAGCGGCAGGAATTAAAAATGCAATTATATATGGAGTTTCAATCATTGTAATATATGTAGTAATAGGTTTAGCGGTAAGTGCCATCTTTGGTCCAGATGCTTTAAATGCATTATCAACAAACGTTTGGTTTAATTTGGCTTTCTTTTTACTATTAATCTTTTTTGGAGCTTCCTTTTTAGGAGCTTTCGAATTAGTTTTACCAAGTTCTTGGGGAACAAAAATTGATGCAAAAGCAGATAGAGGAGGTTTTGTTGGGATTTTCTTTATGGCATTAGCATTAGCAATAGTATCATTTTCTTGTACAGGTCCTTTTGTAGGGTCTGCTTTAGTAGCAGCTGCGACAACAGGAGAAAGAATTGCACCTATTATTAGTATGTTAGGTTTTTCAACAGCAATAGCATTACCTTTTGCTTTGTTTGCAGCATTTCCGGGTTGGTTAAATTCATTACCAAAATCTGGAGGTTGGTTAAACTCTGTAAAGGTGGTACTCGGGTTTTTAGAATTAGCTTTTGCATTTAAATTTTTATCAAATGCAGATTTAGTACTAGACTTACATCTTTTTGAAAGAGAAGTCTTTATTGCCATTTGGATTGCCATTTTCGGGACGTTAACATTATACTTATTTGGTAAAATTAAATTACCACACGATTCACCTCTAAACCATATTTCAGTAGGAAGACTTAGTTTAGGTATAATTACATTAACATTTACCTTTTATATGATCCCTGGTTTATGGGGAGCACCTTTAAATTTAATAAGTGCTTTTCCACCACCACAACATTATAGTGAATCCCCTTATGGTGTTGGCTATTCTAAAGTAGGAACCGCTTCAACCAGTCATTCGAAAATTCCTGAAGGAGCACATTTAATGGCACCTCACGATATTTTAGCATTTAATGATTATGATAAAGGCTTGGCTTATGCAAAAAAAATTGATAAACCTGTAATGATAGATTTTACGGGTAAAGCCTGTGTAAATTGCAGAAAAATGGAGCAGAATGTTTGGATAAAACCTAAAGTTTTAGACATTCTTAAAAATGATGTTGTTTTAATTTCTTTATATGTTGACGATAAAAGAAAATTAAAACCAAATGAAGTCGTAGACTCTAAACTCAAACCAGGTAAAAAGCTAAAGTATATTGGTCAAAAATGGAGTGAACTACAAACCATTAAATACAAAGCAAACACTCAGCCATTATATGTTTTAATAGATCATAACGAGAATAATTTGATAAAGCCTGTACCTTATACCCCAAATGTAGATGACTATTACAGTTGGTTAAATTCTGGTTTAAAGAATTTCAAAAGTTCAACTATTGATTAGTTTTTCTGTTAGTTATGAAATTAATAGTTGTTTATTAATCAAAGTCACTTTGGATTATAATTTCTAAAGCGACTTTTTTAAGATGATACATGAGTTTGGAAAAAGAAAAAAAGATGATTTTAGAATTAGAGAATTACTTTCAACAGTTTAGAAAAAATATTGTTGGTATAGACCAATCCTTTGTATCTCCTTATGGAGAGCAAAAAATAGTTTACACGGATTGGACTGCTAGCGGAAGATTATATCGACCAATTGAAGAAAAAATATTAAACGATTTTGGCCCCTTCGTAGCTAATACGCATACCGAAACCTCTACCACTGGAGCAGCTATGACACTATCTTACAACAAGGCAAGAGCAATTATAAAGGAGCATGTTAATGCTTCAAAAGATGATATTCTTATTACTGAAGGTTCAGGTATGACAGGAGTAATTAATAAATTCCAGAGAATACTTGGCTTAAAGGTTTCAGAAAACTTAAAGACTTATACTGCTATTCCTGATAACATAAAACCAGTAGTTTTTGTATCGCATATGGAACATCATTCAAATCAAACATCATGGTTAGAGACTATTGCTGATGTAGTTTTAGTTGATTGTGATGAAGATGGATTGATTTGTTTAAGGCGTTTTGAAGACACCATAAAAAAATATGAGCACAGAGCATTTAAAATAGCATCAATTACATCTTGCTCTAATGTAACAGGTATTAAAACCGAGTACTATAAAGTCGCAGAATTAATGCATCAATACAATGGCTTATGTTTTGTAGACTTTGCATGTTCAGCACCATATATAGATATAGATATGCATCCAGAAAATAAAAATGCGTATTTAGATGCCATTTTTTTCTCACCCCATAAATTCTTAGGAGGTCCAGGAAGTAGCGGTGTTTTAGTTTTTAATAAAAAACTCACTGCCGTCCGAAAGTTTTACCGATCGATCTAAATTAGCTTTTGAACTACTATAAACAGGCGTTATATCTGTTTTTTCACAGAAAATAAGTCCTCTTCAAAGTTTATTTTGATTTGTGGTTTTCCTCTGATTTTTTTA
>CALGLR010000110.1 GCA_937959395.1 uncultured Flavobacteriaceae bacterium
ACTACAATTATAATTATAGATTTCATTCCATACTTTACTCCAAACGGAGATGGGTTTCATGAGACTTGGAATATTATAGGACTGGACCAACCAGATGCTGAGCTTTATATTTTTGATCGCTTTGGTAAATTATTAAAACAACTTAACCCTTCTGGTAATGGATGGGATGGTACCTATAATGATAATTTAATGCCTACCAATGATTATTGGTTTACATTACAATATAAAAACCCGAACACTGGAAGTCCTGATAGTTTTAAATCACATTTTACATTAAAACGTTAAAGAAAATCTATTTGCATTTACATGACGAAACAATTATTATAAAAGCCTTTAGTTTAAAAGTTTAACTAAAGGCTTTTTTATTTTGCTATAACTAGCCGTAAAATCACTAATTTTACGGCTTTAAATTAAAACAATTTAGACATTATCATTTTGTCTCCTCGAGCGCAGTCGAGAGGTTTTTATAATACATAGTAAGGTCTTGACTGCGCTCGACCAGACATATGACATTTACAATATTAAGATGAGTCAACCAAAAAGATATACAATTACTGCAGCATTACCCTATACAAATGGACCAATACATATCGGCCATTTAGCCGGTGTATATATTCCTGCAGATATTTATGCTAGATATAAGAGATTAACAGGTAATGATGTTGCTTTCATTTGTGGCAGTGATGAACATGGAGTTCCAATTACTATTAAAGCAAAAAAAGAAGGCGTTACCCCTCAAGATATAGTTGATAAATATCATGCTATTATTAAGCAGTCTTTTGAAGATTTTGGTATTACTTTCGATAATTATTCTCGTACCTCTGCAAAGATTCATCATGAAACGGCTTCAGAGTTTTTTAAAACACTGAATGATAAAGGTGAGTTTATCGAAGAAGTTTCTGAACAACTTTATGATGCTGAAGCCAATCAGTTTTTAGCCGATCGTTTTATAATAGGTACCTGTCCTAAATGTGGAAATGAAGAAAGCTATGGTGACCAATGTGAGAATTGTGGTACTAGCCATAATGCTACCGATTTAATTAATCCTAAATCGGCAATAACAGGAAACGTACCAAGTTTAAAAGAAACAAAACACTGGTTTTTACCTCTAGACAAGCATGAAAATTTTCTTAAAAAATGGATTTTAGAAGACCATAAAAAAGATTGGAAATCTAATGTCTATGGACAATGTAAATCATGGATTGATGATGGCTTAAGACCTAGAGCTGTTACTCGCGATTTAGATTGGGGAATTCCAGTTCCTGCTCCAGGAGGAGAAGGAAAAGTATTATATGTATGGTTTGATGCGCCTATAGGTTATATTTCTGCCACAAAAGAATGGGCTGAACGTGAAGGCAAGGATTGGAAACCTTACTGGAAAGATGAAAACACAAAATTATTGCACTTTATAGGAAAAGATAATATAGTATTTCACTGTATTATTTTCCCTGCGATGTTAAAGGCAGAAGGCTCCTATATTTTACCAGATAATGTTCCTGCTAATGAATTTTTAAATCTTGAAGGAAACAAATTATCTACCTCTAAAAACTGGGCTGTTTGGTTACCAGACTACTTAAAAGATTTTCCAGATAAGCAAGATGTATTGCGTTATGCATTAACAGCAAATGCACCAGAAACAAAGGATAATGATTTTACTTGGAAAGATTTTCAAGCAAGAAACAATAACGAATTAGTAGCCATTTTTGGAAATTTTATTAATCGCGTTGTTGTTTTAACTAATAAATATTATGAAGGCATCGTTCCAGAATCAAGTAATTTTTCAGAAATAGATAATGAAACATTAAAAAAGATTAAAGCTTACCCCGAGGTTATTTCTAGCTCTTTAGAACGTTATCGTTTTAGAGAGGCAGGTCAAGAGCTTATGAATTTGGCCCGATTGGGAAATAAGTATTTAGCAGACGAAGAACCTTGGAAGGTTATAAAACAAGACGAAGCACGCACAAAAACTATTATGTTTGTAGCCCTTCAAATTGCATCAGCTTTAGCAACATTAAGCGAGCCTTTTTTACCATTTTCTTCATCTAAATTAAAAACGATACTTGGTTTTGAGAACTTAACAACAGTTCCAAATTGGTTAGATATTAGTTCAAAGAATGTGTTATTACCTTCTGGTCATGAAATTGGAAAAGCAGAATTATTATTTTCTAAAATTGAAGACCAAGAAATACAAGCACAATTAGAGAAACTTGAAGCCAGTAAAAGAGCCAATGAAGCTGCAAATAAAGTAATTGAACCTCAAAAAGAAACTATTTCGTTTGATGATTTCACAAAGTTAGATATACGAGTAGGGACTATTATTGAAGCTGAAAAAATGCCTAAAGCAAAAAAGCTTTTAGTTTTAAAAGTAGACACCGGAATTGATATAAGAACTATCGTTTCTGGAATTGCTGAAAGTTTTAAAACCGAAGAAATTATTGGAAAACAAGTTACCGTTTTAATAAACTTAGCGCCAAGAAAACTTAGAGGTGTAGAAAGTGAAGGCATGATTTTAATGACAGAATCTGAAGATGGCAAACTTGTATTTGTTAACCCTGATGCTGCAACTTCTCTAGCAACAGTTGCTAATGGACTAACAATAAGTTAATTTAAATTTGAAAAAAATAATTTTCATATTCGCAATGCTTATTTCTGTTTCTTGCATATCTCAAGAACCATGGATAACAATTAATTCTGACAAAAAAGTCTTTAAAAAAACAATACGAGATATTCATCCTATTGTAAACAAACAAACTGGAGACGTTGCTATTTTTTTTAAAACCAATACAGGATTAACCTGTCATTTATATAATAATAAAAAGGTGTTAATAAGTACCGTTAACATTACCAAACTTCCTAAAAACTCGAAAATCACTTTAGGTAGCACTGTTACTAAAAACGAATATTCTCTATTCTTTTCAAATATAAAAAACACTCGATTTAGTGCTTTAACTATAAATTTTAAAACTAAAGCTGTTAAGGTTAATGAAAATATAATACTCAAACTTAAAAAAGAAAAAAAACTTCAATTCATAGAAGTTAACAATCAATTACACCTCATCACTTGTTTTAAAAACACTTCAATTTTAAAACTATATTCATTTAATATTAACGGTGGAATCTCAAACCGAGAATATAATTTATCTAATGAAGATTTTAAGGATAATAATGAGGATACTCATAATTTAGATCAAGCCCTTTTTGGAGGCTTTGAATTACCTAGAATAAAAACAATTGATTACGATATACCTAATGCTCTTGAAGAAACCTCAGCTTATACTAAGTTATATGTACGAGATGATAAAATAATTATTACTAGTGATGTTTATGATAAACAAACGGTTATGGTCACACTCAATACAAGTAATTCTAATTATGAATACCGATCGTTAGAAAACAAGAATTATAATAAAAAAGATACAGCTGTTAGAGCTAATTCTTATATCTACGGTGATTATTTTTTCAAAATTTATTCTACGATTAAGAAAATAGACTTAACCATCTATAACCTTAAAACTAATGAATTAGTAAAAGAACTAAATATAAATAAAGCCCAACCAATTTCTTTTAAAAATAGTCCTATTATTCAAGAAGGAGGGCAATTTGACAAACATAGAGAACTGGAAAAACAGACTAAATTTATACGAAAAGTCGCCTATTCAAATCCTGCTTTGTCTATTTTGAAAAATAACGACCAATTTATCCTAACACTTGGAGCTTATAAAGAAAAAACTGAGTCTGGTTTACTCTTACTAGGTGGTTTCACTGGTGTTATTGGAGCGGCTACATTTCTTGCTTTTGAATCCTATAATAGAACAAAATCTACACGAATTATTGGTTTATTTAATGAACAATTCAATCACATTAAAGGTGCAAAAATCCCAATAAATGATTTTGATAAAATCAACACTTATATTGAAAAGGAAAGCTTAGAATCAAAAAAAATGGAATACCAAACGATTTTCAAACATGAAAAGGATCTTATCTGGGGTTATTATAATAAAAAAGACAAATCTTACAGACTCTTTAAGGTTATTTAGTCTTCTCCAAAACTCTATCAATCAACTCTATTAAATGAGGTTTTATTAATTCAGGCTTAGCCCAAGCAATTTCATGTCCTGTATTTGGAGTGGTTATAATTTTAATATTGCTAAATTTTTCTTTAGTATAATTTATATTTCCATAAGGCACAATATCATCTATATCACCATGTATATGTAAAACAGGTATAGAAACTTGTTTCCAATCTTCCTCCAATAATTCTAATTCTTTTGCATGTACTGTTTTTTCATCTCCAGCAACTCTATAACCTGTTGGTACTAACCATCGGATTAACCACCACTGCGTTAATCGGGATCCCCAAACATCCTTTTCTTGCTTAGGGTCTATAGCAGGTGAAATCATTACTACAGCTTTAACATTTGGGTTTTCCACAGCTAATCGAGAAGCTAATGGCCCACCATACGAAGACCCAACTGCGATAACATTTTTTAAATTATAATGATTTATTAATTCGCTCATTATGCGAGCTTGGGTTTTAATAGAAGTCATTTCATCTCCAAAATTAGAATAACCATAACCAGGTCTATCTATAGCATGCATTTTTGCTTTTTTCACAAATAAAGAGTCATTAAAATAACCATTCCAAGCAGATAGAGAGCTTGGAGAGCCATGAAAAAACAACACGTTAATATCATTTTTAGACTCTATAACATGCTGTACTCTAACTCTTAAACCTAAACTATCTATATTAAAATAAGAGATTTCAGAAACAATCCCTTTTTCGTCAAAATAAGTTTTAATCTCCTTGTCTGTAGATCGCCATTGCAAAACAGTACAAGATGTTAAACTAAATAATAAAATTATTAAAATAATATTATGCTTCATTATAGTATGATTTCTTAAAGATTTTAAATTAGTTCTTTTAACTCTGTTTTAAAAATTATTTATTTAATGATGCGTTTTAGCTAACCTTTCAACGACTATTAATTACTCATTATCGAACATTATAAATTTCAATTTATTTAAAAACGTTGTTATTTTTTTATATCTTAATTTTATTTTCTTATAAAACCCCAAAATCATGAAAAAAACAACGGTACTCATATTATGCTTTATTGTATTAAGTTGTGGGTCTACAAAGCCTATAGCAGCTAAGAAAAAAGAAATTACGGGAAAATGGTTAGTAGAAAGCATAACAGATAATAATAAAACAAAATTATCTAATGACTCACCTTTATTAAATGATGCTGCTTTGGTTTGTTTTTATGAAAGCATTTGGAAATTTGATCCTAGTACTAATTCGGGAGAATATAATATTAATGATCTTTATTGCTCCTTTGGTAATCGAAAGTTTTCATATCTATCACAACAAGTGAATGAATTAAATGGTTACTATGAGTTTAATTTAAAACCAACTGAAAAAAAGAAAAAGAAGATCGCCGGTAAGTCATTTAATTTCAAACTAGTAGATTTATCTAAAGATAGAATGCAATGGCAACATAGCATTACATTAAACAATAAAACTACCATTATTAAAATAAACTTTAAGAAGCTAAATAAAACAAATATTACTACGCGTTGAAAGAGTTAAGTCATAAATGAAAAAACTAAAACATCTGTAATCCAGTTGTTAATCGTATTTTAAATAAAGATTTATAGTATATTCATCCTAACATTAATTAATAATTTTATGAAAAAATCGATTTTTCTATTGGCTCTAATACTTCTTACTAGTTGTGGTGCTTCTAAAACGGTAAGAACATCCAAAAAAGTAATTAAAGGCAATTGGACATTAAACACTATTAAATATGAAACGTCTGGAACCTTAAAAGTTGATCTTTTTAAAGATTCTTCTTCAAAGTGCTTTGAAGGGAGTACATGGGAATTTATTCCTAATAACAATTCTGGAATATATACAGTAAACAATACGAAATGTGATACTGGTAAACGTCATTTCATTTTTACAATTGTTGAAACAGATGCAGCTAATGGTCTTTATAGTTTTTTACTAAAACCTACCAATGAAAAAGGTAAAAGTGAAACAAATAAAGGATTTAGACTACGTTTAACACAATTATCTGATGCTTCGATGCAATGGCAGCAAACTGTTAATGTAAATGGTAACCCATTTAGTATTACTATGAACTTTTCTAAATAAATAAAATCATGAAAACAATATATAACAAATCAATTATTTCAATACTTGTCCTAGCACTAATTATTAGTGTTTCAGGATGCAAAGCGGTTCAAAATGCAAACAATAAGCAAAAAGGTGGCGTTATTGGTGCTGCAGGTGGTGCCGTGTTAGGTGCTATTTTAGGTAATAATATAGGAAAAGGTGGTAATAGCGAATTAGGAGCTGTTATTGGTGGTGTTGTAGGTGGAGGTGCTGGTGTGCTTATTGGTAATAAAATGGACAAGCAAGCGCAAAAGATAGAAGAGGAAATTCCTGGTGCAGAAGTAGAACGAATAGATGATGCTATTGTTATTACTTTTGATGAGAATAGTGGCGTGTTTTTTGACACGAACAAATACAATATCAATTCAAATTCACAACAATCACTTAATAAATTAGCAGGTGTCTTTTTAGAATATCCAGACACTAATATTTTAGTAGTAGGTCATACCGATAATACTGGTGCGACAGAATACAACATGACGCTATCTAAAAACAGAGCAAATGCCGTTACTAATTACCTTCAAAACAAAGGATTAAGCAGTGGGCGTTTTACAACAAATTGGTATGGAGAAGACCAACCAACAAATGATAATACAACTCCAGCAGGACGCGCTAAAAACCGTAGAGTTAATGTAGCAATTGTCCCAAATGATAAAATGATAAATGATGCAAAAATAGAATCTGGAGAAAATTAAAATTTCATTAAAATAACTTCGGAAATTTAAACTGAAGTAAATATATTACAGGCCTTTTGAAACAAACTTCAAAAGGCTTTTTTTATGCTTTCAAATTTTATTATTTCCAGAACACAACTTCCTATAGAGGGCGTTAAAAACACACTTCAATTATTAGACGAAGATTGTACTATTCCTTTTATTTCTAGATACAGAAAAGAACGCACTGGTAATTTAGATGAAGTGCAAATTGGAGACATCGTAAAGTTTAAAGAACTTTACCAAGCTTTGGAAAAGCGAAAAACTGCCATTTTAAAAGCGCTAGAAGAACAAGATGTTTTAACTGAAGAATTAAAAGCTAAAATAGCAGCTATTACAGAACTTAATGTTCTAGAAGACTTATATCTTCCTTATAAGAAAAAGAGAAAAACTAAAGCAGAAACGGCGCGTAAGAATGGATTAGAGCCTTTAGCAAAAATTATAATGTCGCAAAATGCGAATGATTTAGAAACCATTGCTTTTAAATATGTAAAAGGTGATGTTTCTAATATTGAAAAAGCTTTAGAAGGTGCCAGACATATTATTGCTGAGTGGATTAATGAACGAACAGACATTAGAAACGCGCTAAGAAGACAATTAGAACGACACGCGCAAATTTCGACAAAAATAATTAAGACTAAAGCTGATACTTCGACTCCGCTCAGCACAAGTGAAAAAGCGCAAAAATTTAGAGATTATTTTGATTGGGAAGAATCTCTAAATCGAATTCCTTCACATCGATTATTAGCCATACTAAGAGCCGAAAATGAAGGATTCATTAGAGCAAAAATTCTTATAGACGATGTTCGGGCTTTAGAGAACATTGACACTAAAATAATTCGAAGTAGCAATGCTTGTGCAGACCAAATTGAATTAGCTATATCTGATGCTTATAAACGGTTATTATTACCATCTTTAAGCAATGAAGCGCTTCAAAATGCAAAAGAAAAAGCAGACGAGTCTGCCATTACTGTTTTTGCAAAAAACCTTAAGCAATTATTGTTAGGATCTCCTTTAGGTGAAAAACGAGTATTGGCTATAGATCCTGGATTTAGAACAGGTTGTAAAGTTGTTTGCTTAGATGCTCAAGGCGTTTTAAAATATAATGAAACCATATATCCTCATCCTCCTAAAAGCGATGCTATTGGAGCGATGAAAAAAATTAATTCTTTAGCAGATGCTTATAAAATAGAAGCCATTGCTATAGGAAATGGTACCGCATCGAGAGAAACAGAAGCTATAATTCGAAAAATTCGTTTTAAAAACGATATTCAAGTATTTGTAGTAAGCGAAGCTGGCGCCTCTATTTATTCGGCTTCTAAAATTGCAAGAGATGAATTCCCTGATTATGATGTTACCGTTCGCGGATCGATTTCTATTGGTCGCCGTTTACAAGATCCATTAGCCGAACTCGTTAAGATTGATGCCAAATCTATAGGAGTGGGTCAATACCAACATGATGTCGATCAAACTAGACTTAAAAAATCTTTAGATACCGTTGTTGAGAATTGCGTTAATGCAGTAGGCGTAAATGTTAATACAGCTAGTCAGCCCTTATTAAGCTATGTTTCTGGTATTGGTCCTAAATTAGCTGAGAACATTTTTAATTATAGAAATGAGAATGGCGCTTTTACATCTAGAAATGACATAAAAAAAGTACCGCGTTTAGGAGGAAAAGCTTTTGAACAAAGCGCAGCATTTCTTAGAATTAAAGATCCTAAAAACCCATTAGATGATTCTGCCGTGCATCCAGAAAGTTATGCTTTAGTAAAACAAATGGCAAAAGATCAAAACATAACGGTTTCTGAATTAATAGGTAATACCACATTACTTAAAAAAATAAGCTTAAAACAATATTGCACCAATGAAGTCGGGTTACCAACACTAGAAGATATTATAAAAGAACTCGAAAAACCAGGATTAGATATAAGAGAACAAGCCAAAGTTTTCACATTTAATCAAAATATAAAATCTATTACCGATTTACATTCTGGCCAATTACTCCCAGGAATAGTAAATAATATTACCAATTTTGGTTGTTTTGTAGATGTTGGTATTAAAGAAAGTGGCTTAATTCATGTTTCTAACTTATCTGATTCTTTCGTAAAAGATGTTAACGAACATGTAAGTTTGCACCAACAAATCATTGTTAAAGTATTAGAAGTTGATGTAGATCGAAAACGAATTCAATTAAAACTTCATAAAAAGTAATTATTTTATTTTTAAGACCATAATCATTTAATGTTTTTTAAATAATTGAAAAACAACACATTACCCTATTAATCAATTGTAAAATCAATTCTCATATTAGTATTTTATGACTTTTTTAAACCTCATAAATAACTCACAATTTGCATTTTAATCTCATTAATTAATTATTTTTGACTTGATAATCAAACTTAGGTATTACCTAATATCAATTTTAAATAGATTAATAAATTTATTTAAAATAAGAAGAAAATTAAGATATTTAAACGAGTGGTTGAATAGTTTAAATGTTTTTAATGAAAGTTCCTAAGGGTTTCCCTTTAGGTACTTTCATCTTTTTTCTTACTGTGTAACGGTAGTTATCTACACTAGCCACACTAATGTTAAGTTGTGTTGCTATTTGCTTAGATGTTTTTCCTATTCTAACCATGGTTGCAACTTTTCTTTCCTTATCGGTTAAGTTTTCAAAACGCTCATTTATTTTCGCTTCAAAATCATCATTATTTTTATCTATTTTTGAATAGAGCTGAATCTTCTCTGTATTTTGATTTATATCTTCATTTATAAATAATATAGTATCTAATAGCGCATCTTTAGAATAGTTATTTGCTGGTTTAATTTCTTTTAATTGTGTTTTAATCTTTTCGAGTAAGTCGTTCTTTTCATTAATTTGAAGTGCAAAATCGGTTAAATTTTTACTCTTAAATTCTACTTCACGATCTAAAGTTTCTTTTTTTATTTGTAATAATTCTTGCTTAGATTCTAAAACTAATCGTTCTACTTTTGCATGCTTCCTTTGTTTTAATACAATAAATACTATAAATCCAAATAAAAAAACAATACTACTTATAATTAAATAGGTATTAGCTTTAAATCGTTTTTGCTTGATTTCGGAAAGCTGCAAAGCAATTTCTTTTTTTTCTAGTTTTGCTGTAATATTCCTGTAATTATATTCTACCTCTAGTATTTTTGTTTTTGTACTCACATTTTCTTCAATTAATGTTTCTTTTATTTGAATGTA
Source organism: uncultured Flavobacteriaceae bacterium (assembly GCA_937959395.1). Classification (GTDB taxonomy): domain Bacteria; phylum Bacteroidota; class Bacteroidia; order Flavobacteriales; family Flavobacteriaceae; genus JAHDGB01. The sequence continues at coordinate 10,121 of CALGLR010000110.1, forward strand.
TTTGTCAAAACTATTTATACTCTTTTTCATTTCACCTGTTTCATTATAAAGATTAGCAAGTGTTTTATGAATGTTCATAAGAGTATCTTGATAATCTTTAGAATTATCAAACAATAATTTAACGTTTTCTAAGATTTGAATGGCATAATCGTAATTTCCTTTATTTTTATAAATTCTTGCTTTGTTCACTAAAGCATCTATTTTCATATATTCAAATTCAAAATTTGTAGAAATCGCTAAGGAAGAATCTATATACTTTAAAGCCAATTCATTTTTATTTAATTTCGCATTAGAAATAGCGAGCGCCGTATAAAGGTAACTCATGAAATCTAACTGATTCATTTTCTTATTAATAACTAACGCCTTTTTGTAATAACGAATCGATTCTTTAAAATCCTTAGTCTTGTCATAAAAAGATCCGATTCTTTTTAAGGAAATAGGGATGTTTATGCTATCATTAGAATTAATAAAGAAATTTAATCCTTTTTTGTAATAAACTAAGGATTCCTCTACATTATCCATAGCCGAATAGATGTCTCCTTTGATGTTATAGCTTTTCCCTAAAAGATTTTTTAATTGAGCATTTTCTTTAGATAATTCTAATGCAATATCTATACTCTCCATTGCCTTGTCATAGTTATCTATATATTTATAAACAGTAGCAATGGTTAAGTAATTATTAATTAGATCTTGTTTAATTTCATTATTACTTTTATTTTTAAATTTACCAAACAATTCATTGGCAGCTAGAGAATTTTCTAAAGCCATATCAAATTTTCCTAAAATAATATAAGCATGCCCTTTTGTACTTTTTGCTTTAGCCAAATAAAAAAAATCGCTTTCATTATTATTTTTATCTTTTAATAATGTTTCCATTTGAGAAGCATAAGCAAGAGCTTCATTAGACTGGTATAAAGAGATACTGCGCCACATTAATTCAACCAGACTCTGAGACATTGTAAGTGTATCATTTTTACTTTTAGCAAAATCGTATAATTTTTCAAAAGTTATTTTGGCAGTTCCTAAATTTTTTTCTGTTTGAATTTCACCTAGCTTTTTAAACGCTTTAACTTTTTCAGCATATACAGATTCTTTTTTAATCTTTTCTTCTAAATCCATTACGCTACTACTCACTATAGTAGTATCTTGAGCAAGAAGATTCTTAAAAAGAAAAAAACAAATAAAGAAAAAAATATTTTTCATAAAATTATTGTGTTATTTTTTTTTAAAATTTGTAACCGCATCAAATATAATAGAAAAAATCGATTGATGATATACGCTTTAATAAATTTTATTTATATTGCTATAAATGAATTATAATTAAAAATTTTCAACGACTTATAATGTTAAAAATTGCATATCATCCTATTTACAAACTTCATTTACCAGACGGCCATCGTTTTCCTATGATGAAGTATGAATTATTACCCGAGCAGTTATTGCATGAAGGAACTTGCCTAAAAACTAATTTTTTTAAGCCAGAAAAACCTAACGACAAATACATTCTAGCCGTTCATGACCCCATTTATTATTACGATTTACTAAATATTACATTAGATATACGAGCTGCTCGTAAAATAGGATTCCCTCTTAGTAAAAATTTAATTGAACGTGAAATCATTATCGCAGATGGCACCATTAAGGCCAGTGAGTTTGCTATTGAAAATGGCATAGCAATGAATATCGCAGGAGGCACACATCATGCCTACACAGATAAAGGAGAAGCCTTTTGTTTATTAAACGATCAAGCCATTGGAGCTCGTTATCTTCAAAATAAAAAATTAGCGCGTAAAATATTGATTATTGATCTTGATGTTCATCAAGGTAATGGTACAGCTCATATATTTAAAGATGATGACTCTATATTTACTTTTTCTATGCATGGAAAACACAATTACCCATTTAGAAAAGAATTAAGTGACTTAGATATCGCTCTTGATAACAATACAAATGACACGACTTACCTTTCTATTTTAAATAAAACACTTCCTAGATTAATAGAACAAGTAAAACCCGATTTTATTTATTATTTATGTGGTGTAGATGTAATTGCTTCAGATAAACTTGGGAAGTTAAGTTTATCAATAGAAGGCTGTAAAGAAAGAGATCGAATTGTACTTCAAGCTTTCAAAAATCATAATATTCCAATAATGTGCAGTATGGGTGGTGGTTATTCTCCTAATATAAAAACGATTGTTGAAGCACATGCAAATACCTTTAGACTGGCGCAAAATATTTTCTTTTGAAAATTTTAAAAATTATAAAGCCTGAAGTATAACTAAGCCCAAAAGAATACTTGCCAAAGGCAATACAAATAATAATGCGATATTATGACTTAGAGATTTCTTCTTGTTCAATTTTGCATTTAACACCTTTCTACCTTTTCCATTATATTTTATCCAGTTTTTAAAATGAATACCTATAGCAATTAGGATAAATAAAGTCCATGCTTTGGTTTTTGACATCACAGTCATATTCATTTGCACAGAAAACACTGTAAAAAAAGCGCCTAACAAAAATAAAATTGCAATTTGTAATATTGACGTATAACCAAGCGCAATGGCATTCGCTTTTTGCTTGTATTTTGTTTTGTAATGATTAAAAATAGAATAGAAAAACTGGTCAAATACTGTCATTGTAAATCTTTATTTTCCCTCAAAATTAAACCGTAATTATTAAAAACAAAATCTAATTCTACTTATTCGTGAAAACACGTCATTAAATATCTCTATTTCTGAAATAAATGAAAATTCAGGCTATAAAACGCAATAATTACAGTATTTATCTAGCTAGGTTTTGATATCTATCTGTGTCAAAAATTTATTTTTGACACATCAATAATCTTAAATTCAGGAAAATCCTTAAAAAATCATGAAAAAGTTTTACTTATTATTAATTACATTAATTTTAATCTTTAGTCATAGCTATTCTCAAAACAATAATCCTAAAGTTTTAAAATCTAATTTTATTGGAGAAGTGCCTCCTCTTTCGAGCTTCAAATTAAAAACCGACAATGCATCTAAAACAAAAAAACCAAATCCGTTTAAACATATAAACAATGACTATATCATTGGAAAAGGCTCTCAGGCACCTGATCCTCTTATTTCTCTTCAAAGACAAGCTGCAGGAACTCGAAAAAGTAATCCTCCATCTCTTGTTTTTGAAGCAGGTCAAATTGAAGCTTCGCCTACAGATCCTACTGGCGCCATAGGACCTAATCATTATGTGAGTGCCATTAATAGTTCTTTTTCTATTTTTGATAAATCAGGAAATCCACTAATATCTCAAGCGTCTCTTACAAATTTATGGTCCTTTGAAATAGCAGGAGACCCTATTGTTTTTTATGATAATTATGCTAAACGTTTTGTAATCACGCAATTTAGCGCAACACCAAATAGTATCTTAATGGCAATTTGTAAAGGCCCCGACCCAGTAAACGATGGTTGGTATACCTACAGATTTGAAACAAGCGAATTTCCAGATTTTCCAAAATTTTCAATTTGGTCTGATGGCTATTATGTGACTTTAAACGCAAATGAAGACAATGTGTTAATATTAGAGCGCGAAAAATTATTAATTGGAGATCCAAGCGCTTCTGTAATTACTTTTACATCTGACGTCGCTTCAGATGGTCCTGGAAGCGCGTTAGCTTTTAATGCTATTGGGCCAGAACTCCCTCCATTAGGAGATGCTGTAATTTTGGGTGTTGCTGACGATTCTTCAAGCGGCAGTTCAAATGATAGGCTAGACCTTTATACCGTTAATGTAAATTGGGACACTCCTGCAGATTCTACAATTGAATTAACACAATCGCTTGCATCTAATAATGGAGATATTACACCTTTCTCTTTATTTAATGATAACTTACCACAAGCTGATCCTGACAGTAATACTATTGTTCCTCCAGGAATGCTAAGTCAATTAATAAATTATCGTAAATTTTGTAACTACAATGCTGTAGTGCTTAATTTTTTAGTTAAAACAGGAAATGGGAGCAATGAAAAAACGGCAATTAGATGGTATGAATTACGCCAAGATAACGATACAGCACCATGGACGGTGTATCAAGAGGGAACTTATACCTCTCCTGAAGGTAAAAGTGCTTTTGGTGGTAGTATATCTATTGACGCCGCAGGAAATATAGGTATGGGGTATTCTACTATTGGAACAGTCTCCAATGGTGCGACTAATGATAGTTTTATTCAAATTTATTATACAGGACGATTGTTAAATGATCCATTAAATGTAATGACAATTGCAGAGCAAGCCATTACCACAGATGGAACTGCAAATAAAGACGCTAGATATGGTGATTATGCCCAACTAACAATTGATCCTTTAGATGATCTTACGTTTTGGCACATCTCAGAATATTTTAAAGATGAGCCTGATAACGCTAGAGCTGTAGTAGGTGTGTTTAAAATTGAGGAGACAACCAATACTAATGATATAGCCATTACAGATATAAATAATCCTTTAGGTTTTTCTAATAGTGAAATTATTTCTATTTCTATAACAAACAGAGGAATTGCATCACAATCTAATATCCCAGTAAGCTACCAAATTAATGGAAACCCAGCAATACAAGAAACGGTAGTAGGTACAGTAAATCCTAATGAAACATTAAACTTTAGTTTTACTACTCCTGCAGATCTAACGTCTCAAGATATAGAAATTAAAGCCAGCTCAAATATAATGAATGACAACAACTTAAATAATGATTGTTTTAGTTTTAAGACTAAAAAACGACCAGAAATAGATATCGGATTTGTAGAATTATTATCTCCTTCTTCTTTTGAGTTTACGTCAAACAATACAGAGGTAATGATTAGAATAAGAAACTTTGGAACAACTTCTCAAAGCAACATTCCTGTAACTTATACTTTCAATAATGGAACTACAATTACTGGAACTATACCAGGGCCTTTAAACCCTATGGAGGATATTACCTATACCTTTTCTCAAACTGTAGATTTATCTGTAATTGGAACCTACCCAATTAATATTAATATACCATTAACTAGTGATAGCGATATTTCTAATAATTCAATAACAACAGATATCATAAAAGACTATTGCACACCTTATGCCCCTTGCGACAATTCTACATTTATAGAAATATTTCAATTATCCAATCTAGACAATACAGCTGATATTTTTTCCTGCAATGGCGTAGCATACAGTAATTTTACCAGCGAAACTCCAGCAAATTTAATTGCAGGAACAAACTACACTGGTAGTTTACTCCCATTTGCTTTTGGAGGCCCTCTGGAAATGGCGTTATGGATAGACTTTAACGACAATGCTATTTTTGAGTTAGACGAACAATTACTTGGAGATTTTGAAATAATTACCGTTCCTCAAGATTTTAGCATTTCAATACCTAATAATGCGCCTTCAGGAAATCATAGAATGAGAGTTAGAATGGGACAAATTTATGAAGAAGATATTGATGGTTCTGTGGATGCACCTTGTGCTCCTCAACTTCTTGGAGATACTCATGATTATATGGCTAATATCCAAAATCCACTATCAAATGATGAATTCATAAAAGAAAACGCACAATTTGATATTAAATATTTACCTAATAACCAGTTTGATATAAAACTAGAATCTACTTTCAAAAAAGATTTGTCTTTAAAAGTATATACCATAACTGGTCAAAAAATTGGCAGTTATTACTTAAGCTTAAGTAAGCCGAATCTTTATAAATTTAATCTAGATATGTCATATGCTTCCTCTGGAGCTTATCTTATTACTGTAGGTTCTGGTAATAATATGCTTTCTAAAAAAATTATAGTAAACTAAATTTTATATTGGAAAGCTATTATTCTTCTCAAATTACAATAAAAATCCAAGATTTAAATTTTTTAAGTCTTGGGTTTTTCATGTTTAAATTAACTTGTCTTAACTCTATATCATACCAAATGAATTTCAAAAATTATGGCGTTGCATAAATATTAACATTATCAAGTTCATAAGTGCCGTCTAAATCAGGTTGTCCATTCCCTCTATATTTAAAAGCAATATGCATCGTCCCTGTACCACAAGATAAATCTACATTGCCAGAAGGAAACCAAGTACTAAACAAATCGTTGTCTTGCACAACATAGGCTGCTGGTAAAACACCCCAATTAGCATTCGTTATGCTTGCAGGAATGCCATCCCAATTTGTAGAAAACAAAATTTCTAAATCACTGCCATCGGCAAAACTATTAGAGGTTTCGAAACTAATAGATAACCCATTATTAATACTTAAATCTATTGCAGGTGTAATTAGCCAAGCAATAGAACAATCGTCTCCAGAATTTTTAGATGTTACTCTTGCGGATCTTCCTTGAGAAGGATTAGAACCACTTGATGAATATGCCTCCCAGCCTTCGGTTCCAAATTGGACATAATTAGTCCAACCGTTACCTGTTATTAATTGGTTATTGATTTGCGATTCAAAATCGTCTAAAAACAAATTAATAGTTCCCGGAGTATCAATTATACCACAATCCAACTCTTCACGATCACAGCGCGAATTATCTGTAAAATTCAAATCTTCTGGAGAATTAATTGCCATGGTATAATAGGAATCAAAAAAATCTCTGGTTAAAATGCCATCTATAGTCCCTTTACCTACTGGTAATAAAACCGATTTAAAATCGGAAAACGTACTTGTACTTAAAACTATAGATCCACCAGCTCCATCTTGGTCGCAGCTCTCAAGAAGACGTTCTCCGTCAAACTGATCGCTAGCCTCTGCAGCAAAAGTTTTTGGATTAACTCCTAGAACCTCTTTTCTATTAAATTGTACATTATTTAAACGAATAAATAAGTTTTCAAATACATTAGATAAACTACACATCGAAATTTGTTTAGGAACGATTGCTGCTACTTCAGTACTTTTTACAATGTGATTATTAATGTCTGAAGATGGGATTTTAACAATCGTTCCTCCTTCTAAACGCCCCAATTGAATCACGCCATTTAATAAACCAACCGATAAACCATCAAGCTTAACATATACTTTTCTACCAAATTCATATTTGGTAAATAGTGGCGTACTATCTACTTGAATAGAAATTCCTGCTGTAGGGTTTTCTGGGCTATCTTGAAGTATTAATTCTTTAAAAAAATTACCACCTTCATCATTAGAAATAACATAACCTACCATAACCGTATTAGTTCCTTCAAAAGTTACCGTTTCCTGTGCTTGATTGTAATTTCCCAATACAGCATCTATTCCTATAATTGTGCCTTGAATTACTGGTTCTTGAATGATCGTATTTGGTATATCAAATTTATCATCTCCAATACAGGATGATAATGCGACTATGCTTAATAGGAGTAAAGTAGTTCTTAATTTTATCATTTTTAATTTGTTTTAATTACATTTTTTTAATTATTAACCTCAGTTCAACATAAATATGTTAGTGATCAAAAACCGTCAATTCGAGTGATTTTTTTGCAACAAAGTGAAAAAAAATAGTATCGAGAATAGGTTTTTGATAAGAAAATCACTCCCGATAGCTATCGGGACTCGATACACTTCTCCTAATGTCGATCCCGAGGCTTCGACTCGCTTTATTATATTAAAATCGCATATAGAGATTAAAATAATATGTTGTGCCACTACCAAAATAATATCGGTTACCAAAAATAGGCCCATAAGCACTATTCTGTTCTTTTAATTGACTGTTATAATCCACACGTCTGGACTGCTCAAAACCGCCTGTTTTATAAAGCTGATTAAGAACATTATTTACTGTTGCAAAAAAACCGATATAGTTCTTTTTTATACGCCATGATTTTCCGCCAGAAAGATTTACCAAAAAATAACTATCAAATTCTTCTTGGCGTAATAAGTTTTTGGCAATAGTTTCATCAAAATTATTAACCAGAAGCCCATTAATAGTTCCTCCAGCTTTAAAAACAGCATCAGAAATCAGTGATTGATCTAAAGCAAAAGCATCACTACGTTTTAGAGCACTTATATTTGAATACGCGTTTGAGAAATAGTTACAAGTAGCGTTAAGATTCCAATACTTTTTATCTCTATACTCAAAACCTATTTGATATGCTCTTTCTGGTCCTCCCGCAACATGATAATTTTTCAAGGTTGCTTTCCCACTTCCAAATTGTAATGGTTTTAATAAATCATCACTGGTATAATAAAGGTTAGGATTATTCGTGTAAATATATTCTCCTATTGAAGCCACAGCTTTCAATTTAAATGAGGGCAAAACTTGGGCTTGAACTCCTAATTCTAAGCCCATATTCCGTTTTTTTATGTTGGTCATAATTTCTTGAACAAAAAGTCCTGAAGCGGCTTCGGTAAAGAAAAAACCTAGATTATTACCATCACTAAAACCAATATGAAAACCTGTTAAACGGGCTTTCATTATTGGTGATCTAAAAATATAACTCACATCTAAGTTTTGTACTTTCTCGCTAGTTAAACCAATTATAGAGCTATTATTTTGTCGTGCATTTCCAAATGCATTTCTTATTACTGGGGCTTTTTCAAAATAACCAGAATTAATATCTAAGACATGCCTTCCTGTGATTTTATAAGTAGCTCCCCCTTTAAAACTAATGTTTGTGAAGTTTAGTTCTTCGCTTTCTCCAAATGATAAACTTCCTGAATAATAGCCATTCTCATATAACCCGTTTCTTTGGTAATTGGTTTGAGAAAAATTGGTTCCTATAAAAAAATCTACTTTATTGTACTTAAACTGCGACTGTGCAAAAGCAGTTAATACATTAGCTTCTATTTCATAATTATATTTGTAGCGATCCCCTTCTTTTACTATCCTATTTGGTGTTCTAACATTAGATTGTGCTAAATTGGTTATGTTTTGAGAAGGATCTGTTTCTTCAGCAAAAAAATCGATATCTAAAAAGCCTGTTCCTCCTAATAAATCTTTTATTTTGGCATAATTATCACTCTTTAAATACCTGTAATTAATTCCTGCGTTTAAACGAATATTATCATTCAACTCGGTATCAAAAATAGAATTTAGAGTTACTAATTTATCATCTACTCTATCTTCTTGAATCACATATATTGAATTATGTCCTTGGTCTCTTGAACTTTTGTTGGCACTATAAATGGCATTCCAATCTATTTGCCCATCATTCTCTAATTGCTCTTGGGCTTTAAATGCTTTTTCAAAATCAAAAGCCGTTGGTGCCGTACTATTTAATAAAAAACTTGGCAAATTTTGGTAATATGTTGGTGTTGTAACGTTACCGCCTCCTAAATAAGTACTTTGATCATTAAAAGTCACTAATCTTGTACCTCCATTATCTATTCTAGTACTTCCTGTTGCTCCAAATTGGTAGCCAACATTAGTATTCAAATTTGTTTTGCTTGAAATCGCCCAATAATGATTTAACATTAATATAGGCTCATTAGAATTACGAGTACTGGAGTTTCTTAATTCTCCATTTATTGTTCCCCACAATGGATTATATCTGTTTCCTTTTAACCTTAATATCTCATCGGTAATTGCAGTAGAACGCCCTCTTCTATTTTTTGCATAAATGGATAAAAAATTTAGACTATGTTTATCGTTTATTCTTTTTTCTACTGAAGCTGAAAATGAATTTGCATCGTAAAGAGTTCCTTCAACATAACCTTCATTTCCAAACCGTCGGGAACCAATTATAGAGTAAGACCAGCCTTTTTTGGAAACTCCAGAACTGTAACTCGCCATTATTCTTCCTTCGTAACTTCGACTTGCTGAAGCCATAGAAACACGTCCACCTTTTCTATTCTTTGAAGCTCTCATTACTATTGCATTTGTTCCTGCAACATCTCCGAAAGTGTAATCGTTTGGTGATAAACCCATACTGTATTCTTGATTACGTTGTAAATCGTTAAGTCCGCCCCAATTGCTCCAAGACGGTCTCCCCGTATACAGTTTATTCATTTCAATACCATTAATTAGTATTTTTCCGTTAGCACTTCCAAGCCCTCTTGGTCTAAAAAAAGTACTGCTAAAATCATAAGCGGCTGCATTTAAAAAAGCATCTTTAGAGGCTTGTAATAAACCTGAAATATTATCTGAAACAGCATGACCTTCGCTATTCAATTCATCTTCAGAAATTGAAATAATAAATGATGCTTTAGTATCACTATTATCAAAAGATAAAGTCATATCTTGAATATCTACAACTTTATGCTCATTAATTATAATTGGATAACGTTTGTCCTCATATCCCAGTTTAGATAATTTCAAAACATGTTCACCCAGAGGTAGGCTTTTAGAAAATTTAAATTGGCCTTTAGCATCCGTCAATTTAAATTGCCCGGTTTCTTCAATAGTTATTTTTACCTCAGAAAGTGGTGTACCAGAAATCGCTTCGTAAACGCTTCCTTTTACGATTGTACTTTGAGCTAAAATAGGGGTTGAATAAAGAATTGAAAGCAACACGATGCTTATTCTTTTAATCATATAAAATAGTATTAGTAATAGATTACTCTATTAATACTAGTTGTTTTAGGAATTGCAAATTTAAGTTTAATTATTATTAAATAACTACTTTTAACCCATATTTCGTAGACCAAAACACCACAACTAAACATAAAAATCTCATAATGAGAAAATTAAATATTACGCTAATCGCTTTAGTTCTTCTTAAAACTATAAATAGTTATTCTCAAGACAAAAATTTTAAGGCGCATACCATAGCTTTTTATAATTTGGAAAACTTATTTGACCCAGAAGATGACCCAAATAAATTTGATGAAAATAGTCCTATAATGGCTATTAAAAATGACCGATCTCTTATCTATAAAAAGAAAGTTCATAACATGGCTCGTGTCATTGCAGATATAGGTCTTGACGTTACTAATAATACACCTGCGATTATTGGTGTTGCCGAGGTAGAAAATATTGCTGTTCTTGAGGCTGTTGTTAATGATTCTTTACTTATTAATAAAGATTATGGTATTGTTCATTTTGATTCTCCAGATATAAGAGGTATTGATGTTGGCTTACTTTATCAAAAAGGTTTATTCATTCCCACTCATAAAAGTAATCACCCTTTAAAAATTCATAATTCTACAACAAAAAAGCGTATTTATACGCGAGATCAATTATTAGTTAGCGGCAAATTAGACGGAGAACTTATTCATATTTTGGTAAATCATTGGCCTTCTAGACGTGGTGGAGAAGCTACAAGTAGATGGATGCGAGAAGCCGCAGCCAAAGTTAATAAACACCTTATTGATTCGTTGCAATCTAAAGACCCTTATGCTAAAATTATTACAATGGGTGATTTAAATGATAATCCTACAAATTCAAGTATTAAAAAAATATTAAAAGCAAAACACAAAAGAAAAACTGTAGGTCTAAAAGAAATATACAACCCAATGGAAGCCTTCTATAAAAAAGGATTAGGTTCTAATGCTTATGCAGACAGCTGGAGCTTGTTTGATCAAATTATGATAACGCAACCTTTTCTAGAAAAAGACTATTCTTCTTTTCGCTTTTACAAAGCAGGAATCTTTAACAAGAATTATCTAGTTAATAAAAAAGGACGCTTTAAAGGCTACCCCTTTCGCAGCTTTGCTAATGACGGGTTTACCAATGGTTATAGTGACCATTTTCCTGTTTATATTTATTTAATTAAAGAAGCCCTTGATTAGCCTTTAGCCTTTAGCCTTTAGCTTTTAGCTTTTAGCTTTTAGCTTTTAGCTTTTAGCTTTTAGCTTTTAGCTTTTAGCTTTTAGCTTTTAGCTTTTAGCTTTTAGCTTTTAGCCAAAATTAAAAAATGAGGAAATTCACAACTATTTATGATTAAGAAAACATACATTATTTACAAACAAATAGCCAATAGCCAATAGCCAATAGCCAATAGCCAATAGCCAATAGCCAAATTTATTCATTCTCTACTAAAACCAAGTGCTCCATGGAATTTTAGCTAACACCAATAATAGCGCTAAAGAATAAAAAATAGCAATCATTTTTAATTTTGCTCCAGAAGTGAGTTTCTTTTTATGTTTAGAATACCCTACAGTTATAAATACTACTGCTAATACCATTGCTATTGGATGTTCTATAGCACTAGATCGTATTGCTGAATTACCCATAACCTCTTTCATACTCATTTCTCCAAAATAATTCGCAGAAACCCAAAGAACAATACCTATTAGTAATTGAATGTGAGATACAATTAAAGTAAACAGAGACACTCTAAAATCTCGTGCCGCATATTCTTTTTTACCTATCGTTTTTACAACAGCATTAATTGTTGCTAATACTAATATTAAAAAGACTAAATAAGCCCAATACGAGTGTAATACTTTTACAGTTGAATACATATTATCATTTTAGTTAAATACGATTATTTAACAAATGTAATGAAAAATCGTATTAGATATTGGCACTCATTTTTAATTATATGAAATAGAAAAGAGTAATCACTAGTTAAAAAATAGAGTTCATTTTTAATTTTTAAGACATCATTTCATCCAATAATTTTAAATTTAATAAAGAGATAAATAGAAATTATATACGATTTACACCATTTAAAAGCGTAATAAAAATGAATTGCGTAATTTTTGTTTTTTTATAAAAACCCCTATTTGGCAACGTTTAACGCCATTATTTTGTTGTCCAAATTCATGAATTTAGACTACTAACTGTTGCAAATGTGCTAAAAGTAGTCTTAAGTTTGTGGTAGAATTAAAATAATTTGAAATTATAGAAATGTCTCCTCGAGCGCAGTCGAGAGGTTTCTCGTAATTTAAAATTATAATTGCTTACTAATTTAAAAAAATATGAAAATGAAAAAATATATCAAAAACCCTACTTTAAGTAAGGGGTTTAAATTTAATGCTTCGAAATAATAGTTTAAATTCGCGTCGCTATTATCTAATAACCATTCAAAAATTTTAATTTAAAAATACGATTTGTTTTTCAAGAGGAATTGCTAAGCTTTTTTTGGCACGGCTTATTTCTTTATAAAAGTAATTCAACGAGTATATAACTGCTTAGTAGCTTTTATTATAACAAATCGCAATATAATACTATGTTTGCATCCTTTATTTTCGCTTTACACTAAAACTAACTATAACGCCTAATAATACCAATGAATAAATTCGCTATTACTTTATCAATACTCGCTATTTTATTAAATATTTCTAAGTCAAGATAGTTCTCACTATATAAAAAAACATTTTCAAAAAAAATCACAATACAATGAAAAAATCTAAATTAACTATTTTATTCGCTACTTTATTAGCCTTAAATTATTCCATTGCGCAAACAATAATTCATTCGTCAGCTAGCGGTAATAACACAACAAACACAGGAATAAACTCTGGCTCTGGCGGAAATGAAAATACATTTTATGGTAATGCTTCTGGTAGATTTAATTCTACAGGTACCCAAAATACATTTGTAGGGTTTGGTTCTGGATATTTAAATAATCTAGGAATTAGAAATACATTCATAGGTTACCTATCTGGAAGACATACTACAAAATCTAATAATACTTTTGTTGGTAGAGCCTCTGGTTATTTAAATACAGAAGGAGAGGTTAATGTTTTCATTGGTGGCAATAGTGGCCATTTTAATACGTTAGGTAAAGCGAATACTTTTGTTGGTTATGCTTCTGGTTACGCTAATACGACTGGTAATTACAACACTTTTATTGGTTATGCATCAGGTCACTCTAATGGTGAAGGAAAAGAAAATACATTTATAGGGTTTGATTCAGGAAGATTAAACACAACAGGTAATTACAATACTTTTACAGGAAGATCCTCTGGGTTTTCTAATACAACAGGGAATTACAATGTTTTTAATGGTAGAACTTCAGGGTATTCTAATACAACTGCAACAGCTAACGTATTTATGGGTTATGCTTCAGGTTATAAAACAACTACTGGAGGATCTAACACCTATTTAGGTCATAATTCTGGTTATAATAATACGACCGGAAAAGAAAATACTTTTGTAGGCGGAGATTCTGGTCAGAAGAATACTTCGGGTATATATAATACTTTTATAGGTAGAGTAGCAGGACTTAAGAATACTACAGGACAAAGAAATACTTTTTTAGGAAGAGCAGCAGGTTATAATAATAATACCGGTTCGGGGAACATTTTTATTGGAAATGATTCTGCTTATAATGAATTAGGTAGTAATCGTCTTTATATTGATAATAGTGGCACAGCAACGCCATTAATATATGGAAAATTCGACACCAACCAATTAGGAATAAATACTAATTATATACCAAATGGTTATGCTTTCGCAGTAAAAGGTAAAATCATTACTGAAGAAGTAAAGGTACAATTGCGTGCAGCATGGCCAGATTATGTTTTTACAAACGATTATAAATTACCAACACTTACTCAAGTTGAGAATTTTATTTCTAAAAATGGGCACTTACCAAATATTCCATCTGCAAAAACAGTAGGCGAAGAAGGAATTCTATTAGGAAATATGAATGCTAAGCTTTTAGAAAAAATTGAAGAGCTAACATTATATACTATTCAACAACAAAAAGAATTAGAGCTATCTAAAGAAGAATTAAAAGCGTCTAACAAATCTAATAAAGAATTAGATGCTCGTCTTTCTAAATTAGAAACCCTAGTAGAAAGATTAAACAAAAACTAAATTAAAAAGGAGACCCACTTTTGTGAGGTACATATTATGAAAAAGATAAGTTTCATCTTACTCTGTTTTAGCTTTCACTATGGGTTTTCTCAAAATGTGAATGCCTTAAAATTAGTAGAACTATTACATGGTAAACAAATAGAACAAACCATAGAAAGTGTAAAATCTATGAGTTTAGATACTTTAAATATTGGTAATCAGATTAAAGAGTTAAAAACGGCACTTTCTAAAGTATATGATAAAGAATATACAGAGGAAGAAATCCAATCCTTGATCACATTTTATAAAAGTGCTGCAGGTAAAAAAATGTTAGTATCTCAAGTATTAATAGATGGTAAAGTTACAGACAAAATCTATAAATGGGAAGCCAAAGTTCAAGGCATCGAATTACCAGAAGATAATGATGAATTAGCTGTTATAGAACCGATCAATGACATAATAAATCCAATAGGCCTAGAAAACCAAGTTATAAGAAAAGGAATAGCTCCTAAAAAAGAGCTCCCTAAAGTAAACACTTTACAAGACTTAAAAAAACTTATTGAAAAGGACATTAATGTAATACACGACTCTCAGTTCTTAGCAAAATTATTAGATATTGAAGAATTGGTGAATCCAGCATTAGACATTGAGGACGTATTACCAGAGATGGAGATTAAAAAGAAGGATTAAGAAATTATAGTATTGAAGGACTGCTTAAATAAATATTTCTAATAGAAAATAAGTAGGAGAAAATAGTTTTTTCTTAGATGAAATGAATTAGAAGCTATCACAAAAAAAACACTTGAAACCATTTTTTGTTAAATAATTACAAACACATGAAAAAAGATATTAAGATACTTGTATTTAATATAATACTGTTACTTTCAGCAAACAACTTGTTTTCTCAAGTAAAAAACCCGGAGATAACTCCGATGTCTCCAGAATCGGCCAATTTAGGCCGGTATGGAAATGTTGCGTTAAACAATGCAACGGGACAAATGAATTACAGTGTTCCTATCTATAATATAGAAGTAGATGGTAATAGCTGGCCTATTGCATTAAACTATAATTATGGCGGACTCATATTAGAAGGAAAACCTTCTTTAAGTGGTTTAGGTTGGAACTTGTCTGCATATGCAAATATTACTAAAGAAACACGAGGATTGCCAGACGGGCATTCAAATGGCTATTATGGTTCTAATAATATTAAAGAAAAAATAGATTCTGCTGTTTCAGATTATTTAAACGATGGTGTTTTTAACCAAACCAGTTTTTGGGATTTGAAAAATTTTAGTGAGGGTAGATGGGATTCTGAGGTAGATAAGTATACGGTTAATATAAAAGGAATGAGCTTTTCATTCAAGTTAAGAAAAACGGATAGTGGTAATTATGTCCCATATTATTTATCAAAGCATAATTATAAAGTAGAAATAACAGAATGGCTAGATTCTCAATTTTCTAATGCAGAAGTAGCAGCATTTAAGGTAATAGATGATAGCGGGATACAATATTTCTTTAATAAAGAACATAGAGAGCAATATATATATGATCCAGGTAATCCCAATTCTCCTTTTTGGGAAGATAGAACAACAGCTTGGTTACTATCTGAGATTAAATATTTAAACGGACAATCTATTTTATTTAAGTATAGAAGCGAGCATTTTTTCTCATACGATTTTTGGGCTTATGGACACGAAAAAGATTTAGATATTTCTGAACCTGGACAAAATCAAGGTCCAGGTCCTAATGACACGTCCTATGGTTCTCATTTTGTACAAAGTTGGTTCTTAGGATACAAAGAAGGAATAAGACAATCTGAGATGGATAGACTTATATTAGAGTCTATCGAATTCCCTCAAGGAAGTATTGAATTATTGACTACGGGGGTAGATTATGAGACTCTTTTTAGTGAACTAAAATTAAAAGATCATAAACAAAGATTAGTAGATCATTATAAATTCGAATATGAAGGAAATAGAGATAATTTAATAACCATAACAAAAAACGACGAAATTTTTTATGAGTTTGATTATTATAGCCTGAATGGCCATAGTATTATACCAGAATTCATGAATAGTCAAAACAAAAGACCTCACGATCAAGATTACTGGAGATATTATAATAATGCGGGAAACAGCACAGCAATAGATATGCCTTTTGATGGTAAACAAACAAATAAATTACCAAATCTTGTTGCTACAAGAGCTGGAGCATTGCATCGAATTAAATACCAAACTGGAGGATATACGGAGGTGTTTTATGAACAAAACGAAGTTAAAGAAGACTATGATGATAACCCTACTGGGAATAACCAAAACCAAGCGTTTAATCAAAGTTTTTTAATTAATGTTGATGCAAAAGTAGATAATAATGACCGATATGCTTCGGTAAGAAAAACATTCAATACCCCAGTAAGAGCTGCCTTATATCATAAAATTAGAGGGAATGTAGAACATGGTAATTCTATTTATCTTTCAATACTAAGAATTGGTGATGTCCCTGCTACCGATTATTCGGCTTGCTATAGTAGTGACCCTGCAAACATTCCTTATTACCCAATAGCGATTGAAGACGCTAGAAAAAAAGTAAGACCATCTGATGATGATTGCCCCCTTATAACATATCCTAATCCAATTATAGCACCTTCATTGTTAATAGAGCACGATCCAGATAACCATTGCGCATGGTTTCCAGGAAGTGGAGATGATTTTAGTGAATCTATGGGATGCGTAGATCAAAAAACAATAAATGCTAACGATTCCTCTAGAGGTGATTTTTGGATCCCACCAGGAACTTATCAATTTAAAATAGAAGTAAAACATCTATTTTATGATAAATTATATGGTGAAATAGGGATGCGATGGTTTGATCCTACGGTAAGTAATGGTGGTGAAATACCAGAATTTATAAATACGAAAGTGGGAGGCATTCGTGTCGCAACCATAATTGATTATAATGAAAATGGAGAGCGTACTAATATAAAACATTATGATTATAATGATGATGATGGGTTTTCTACAGGGCGACTTAACCAAACACCATATTTTAAAAATGAGCATTTATGGCATCACAATAGAGACGGACAAAGTTGGACCCACAAACTTGATGAATACTTATTAAATTCATACACCGCTTTAAATAGAAATCATGGCACTCCCGTTTTATATAGTAGGATTAAAACACATAATACCAAAAAACTTAGTAATTCAACTGTATACCCTAATGGTTATACAATTAAAGAGTATGCTTTACCTATTGAAGAATTGAATGATGATTATCCCAGAGTACCTAAAGGACAAGATATTTCTAAAGCGACTCCAAGTAATACTTTTATTAAGGATACTGATGATGAATCTGTAAGTTCAAACTCTAGAACTTATTACCCTAGAAGGGAGCTATACCTTCCACTAAATTATTATTCTGCAGAAATTACCGAAAGTCTAGATAAACATACTGATAATAACTTTAATCATCCTTGGAGTTTTAAGTATTATAAAAAACTTGAAAATGATGTGAATTGGGATTGTGATTGCTATAACGCAGGTCCTCATACACTGAATTCTGAAAGTGATTTAGTACTTAAAGATTTGCATGCTATTAAACTTTATAAAGATATAGATATAGAGAAAGTTTTAGATAAAGAGGAAGATAGAACTCAGGGCCTTTCTCTAGAGAAAAATTATGATTATGATGCCTTATCAGGTTTGTTTTTAAAAAAAATAAAAACAATTAATAGTGATGGGGAGGAAACAGTAACTGAATTTGATTACCCAAATGAAGTTTCTGAACCGCAATATACTGGCATGGTAAATAGAAACCAACTTACGACTCCTGTAGTTCAACGTGTTTTGGAGAATGGAGAATTAATATCTAAGCAAAAAACAAATTTCACCTTACTAAATAATGGGTACAGACCTTATGAAATATTAGCAGCGAAGGGTAATACTGATTTAAAAAGAGAAATTAATTTTAATTATAACTCAAAAGGACAAATTAATCAAAAGGTTAATAATGAAGGCGCATCTCCATATACATCATACTTGTGGGGTTATAATCAAACAGTCCCTATTGCTAAAATAGATAATGCGACGTATACAGAAGTTTTAAATAATTTACCAGTCACTTATAATGCTTTACAAAGTTTAGAAGGCCCAAACTTAAGAACAGCCTTAAATTCTCTTAGGTCTTCTCTACCAGGTGCGCAAGTAACAAGTTATACGTATAGCCCATTAATTGGTGTTTTTAGTATAACTGACCCTAAAAATGAAACTGTCTTTTATAACTATGATGATTTAAACCGATTAGAATTTATAAAAGATAAGGATGAAAAAATATTAAAAGAATATAAATACCATTTTGCGTTTTCAGATATTTCTGTTAGCTTAATAAGTTCTGCAACAACAGTTCAAACTGGAGACACTGTTAACTTTGAAGCAATAGGCAGTGGCGGTTCGGATGATTATAAATATAAATGGACTATTTCTAATTTCAGAACAGGTCTTAATCAAGAAGTAACCACAACATCAAACACTTACAGTGTAACAACGACATCAAATCATAGTCCAAGTTTTTCTCTAAGCTGTGAAATTATAGATAATGAAACTAATTTATCTCATGAAGTTAGTAGAATTATTAGAATAGATGATAGTGTTCCACCTCTAAATTTAGGTAACATTAATGCAACAAGAGTTACTCCTGCAGTTGGTCAAAGTGTTTCTTATTCTATAAATGTTTCTGGAGGTTCAGGAAGTTATCGCTACCAATGGACTAAATCAAGTAATATAGGGGCTCATAATTTTGGAGGAAACTCCAGAAATGTTAGTAATACTACAGCTCAAAGTGATTGTTCAAACTATACTGTATTTTGTACAGTGACCGATCTTGTAACTAACGAAACCAAAAGGAAAACCATAAGCTTATCTGTAAGTTCTGGATGTCCAACAGATGGAGAAGGAGAGCAATAATAAATAAGAATCTAAGATTTTAAAATAATGAAAAATATAATTATAATAATTGCTTTATTAACATCTTATATTAGTATTGGACAAGTAAATCCAAACCCTAGTTATAAAGAAAACTTTGTATACGAAGCAACATATAAAAAGCCATATCTTGAGAGCCAATTAAACAATGTTCCAGATAATGATAAAATTGAAACCATCACTTATTTTGATGGTTTAGGACGTGCTAAACAAACCGTTGCAAAAAGAGCGGGAGGAAACAATAAAGATATTATTGTGCCTATATATTATGATGCGTATGGAAGGCAAGCCAAACAATACTTGCCTTATGCTAATTTAAACCAGAATGTGTCATCCTTAGAATATAGAGATAATGAGGCTTTAAAGACGGCTATCGATGAGTATTATGAGGTTAAATATCCAAACGATATTGATGAAACTGCACCTAATCCTTTTTCAGAAATCATATATGAACCTTCTCCTCTTAATAGAACATTAGAGCAAGGTGCTCCAGGTAAAGATTGGTTAGCTAACCCAGAAAGTAATACAGATCATACTATTAAATTTGAATATAATTCTAACACTTATGATCCCGCTAATCCATCAAATTCTAATAATGATAATGTAAAATTATACGAAGTTATATATCCTACAAATAATACAGAACAACCGCAGCTTAGTTTTATAGATTATTATAGTGCCAGACAATTGTACAAAACAATCACTAAAGACGAAAATTGGACAACTTCAAAAGGAAAAAATCATACTACAGAAGAATTTAAAAACAAAAAAGGACAAGTTGTATTAAAACGAACCTACAATCAAAATTTACTACATGATACTTATTATGTGTATGACAGTTATGGAAACCTAACTTATGTGATCCCTCCTTTAGCTAGCGACCGGGATTTAAGTACTACAGGTACAACTTCTACAACTCAAATTGATGAGGTGTCTTCTGTTATTGTTTCTAATGGTAATACATTAAATTTAATAGCTTCTAATTCAATAACATTAATTCCTGGATTTCATGCACAATCAGGAAGTAATTTTTCTGCTATAATAGATGCTACAGCAGCAGGAAATAGTGTTCTTAACGATTTGTGTTACCAATACCGTTATGATTTTAGAAACAGACTTATAGAAAAGAAAATCCCAGGAAAAGGCTGGGAATATATTGTTTATGATAAATTAGATCGCCCAATTTTAACACAAGACAGCAACTTAAAGCTTCAAAATAAATGGCTGTTTACAAAATATGATGCTTTTGGTCGTGTAACTTATACAGGTTTATATGCAAATGGTGACTTAAGAAAAATACTCCAAAACAAAGTAGATAATCAAATTAAACCAGTTTGGAATGAGAATAGGCAAGCTAGTAGTGCCTCAAGCTTTGGGATTAGTTACACTAACTTAGCTTACCCTAAAACAGTAGCTAATATAGAGGTATTAACCGTTAATTATTACGACGATTATAATTTTGATATCCCTAGTGAATTAGTGTATACAAATTCATACAACCAAGCGTTAACCAGCAGAACGAAAACATTGGTTACAGGAAGTAAAGTACGTGTTTTAGGCACTAATAACTGGATAACAAGTATTAGTTATTATAATGAAAAAGCTAGCCCTATATTTATAGCAACTAAAAATGAATATTTAAATACTGTAGATGTTATTAAGAATAAATTAGATGACTTTACAAGTAACCTTTTAGCAACAGAAAGCACACATACTATAGATACAAATGCTCCTATTGTAATTAAAGATGTGTTTACTTATGATCATACAGATAGACTTTTAACACAAAAGCAAACCATTAATACAAACACGCCAGAACTTATCGTAAATAACACTTATGATGAATTAGGCCAATTAGAAAGCAAAAAAGTGGGTGGTGCTGTAACGGCATCTAATGGTTTACAAACCGTAAACTATAAGTACAATATTAGAGGTTGGTTAAAAACGATTAATGATGGAGCAACTGCTGGTAACGATCTTTTTGGTTTTAAATTAAATTATAACGATCCAACTTCTGGTACTGCTTTATTTAATGGAAACATAAGCCAAACGGTTTGGGATACAAAAAGCTTAGGAAGTCCACCTAGCACAATAAGTAATTCGTATACTTATGGCTACGATGCTTTAAATAGAATAACTAATGCTACAGATAATACTGGGAATTATGATGTTTATGGCATATCTTACGATAAGAATGGAAACCTTAAACATCTAAATCGTAAAAATGTAGCTGGTATTATGGATAATCTTAGTTATAGTTATGTAAATAATGGTGTAAGTAATCAGCTTTTAAAAGTTGAAGATACAGGCCGTTTAGAAGGGTTTAAAAACGGCGCTAATGTTGCAGAAGAATATATTTACGATGTTAACGGGAATATGATTGAAGATAAAAATAAGGGGATTGAAGAAATTACTTATAATCACTTAAACCTTCCTGTATTTGTAAAATTAACTGAAGGAAATATAACATATAGTTATGATGCCGCGGGGACTAAATTATCTAAGCAAGTAATTACAAATGGTTTTAATCCGGACATTACAAAAACATTTTATGCAGGCAATTATATTTATGAAGAAAATTATAGTGGTAAAGCATTAAAATTCTTTAGCCACCCAGAGGGCTATGTAGAACCTAATGGATCTAACAGCTTTAATTATGTCTATCAATTTAAAGACCACTTAGGCAATATACGACTGTCCTACTCAGATAGCGATAATAATGGGATTATTAACCCT
>CALGLR010000111.1 GCA_937959395.1 uncultured Flavobacteriaceae bacterium
ACAAGTAACAGTATTCGATATAGCAGGTCGAGAAGTTTATAAATCTCAAGAAGATGTCGTTTTAAATAACGAAATAGACTTAGGATTAAATTTGTCTTCAGGAACGTATATTCTCGAATTAGAAACAGTTAATGGTGTTTCAAGACAAAAAATGGTCATAAATAAAGCCCAAATTAATTTTTTTAGTAGTCCAAAGCGCCTTAAATGAAGGCGCTTTGGTTTTTTTAATTGGTATTACTCTTTGCTTTTATTATTCTTATTATTTTTCATCGCCTCTCCAATCTGATTACTCGCTGTAAAACTTGCAACCATATCATTTAGCATCTGGCTGCCTGCTTGTGGTGAGTTAGGTAATAGGATTAAATTACTATTCGTTTCTTGCCCAATAGATTGAAGTGTATCGTAGTGTTGTGTCACAACAATTAATGCAGATGCTTCTTGAGAATTAATCCCTACTTTATTTAAAACCTCTACAGATTCCTCTAAACCGCGAGCAATCTCTCTACGTTGATCTGCAATACCCTGGCCTTGTAAACGCTTACTTTCTGCCTCTGCCTTTGCCTTTTCAACAATTAAAATACGAGCAGCATCACCTTCAAACTGTGCTGCAATTTTTTCACGCTCAGAAGCATTAATTCTATTCATGGCTTCTTTTACTTGGCCATCTGGATCAATATCGGTAACTAAGGTTTTTATAATATCATAGCCGTAATCAGACATGGCTTCATTAAGTTCTCGCTTTACGGCAATGGCAATATCATCTTTCTTTAAAAACACATCATCAAGAATCATTTTTGGTACTTCTGCACGTACAACATCAAATACATAAGAGGTAATTTGATCATGCGGATAATCTAGTTTATAAAACGCATCATATACTTTTTCTTTTATAACTTTATATTGAACCGATATTTTTAAACGCACAAATACATCATCTTTAGTTTTGGTTTCAACAATAACATCTAATTGTTGAATTTTTAAACTTAAACGGCCAGAAATACGATCAACCAGAGGTATTTTAAGGTGTAAACCAGATTGCCGTATACTATGAAACTTACCAAAACGCTCGATAATTGCTGCGGTTTGTTGTTTTACAGTAAAAAAGGCAGAAATAAGTATTATTAAGCCGAAAAAAAGAATTGGAATTAATATAAATTGTCCCATAGTTATGAAATTTAAATAGTTATAAATTTGTTAGTTACTAAAATAAGTTATATTTGTTATTCAGACCCCAAATGAATATGAAAAACTTACAACTTATCCTGTTAGTAGCTTTTATAACTACTTTTGTTACAAAAAGTTTTGCACAACCCAAACATTATGATATCAAAAACGGTATTGGTATTGAAGGTGGTATTACTCAATTTGATATAATTACAGATAATTTTGAAACCACTAAAGGTGACGGCTGGATCGGTAGTTTAAGTGCTACTGTAGATATACCGCACAAATGGTATAATCTTAGTTATTCTATCCAGCTAGCACAAAACAACTTAGGGATTTCAGGTAGGGAATCTAATTTTAATATAACACCTCTAGATATAGATTATAAGGTTTTAACTGCTCAAATAGCACTTTTGTGGCATGCCAGAATTGTGCAAGGGTATTTTACTATCGATTTTGGTCCAATGATTCAATATAACAGCAAGCTAGAATTTAATAACCTTGATCAAGAAAGCTTTTTAATTAATGGTTACGAACAAGTTAAGGCTAGTGATATTACCGATATTTCTAATGTAGGAATAGATGGCACTGTAGGAGCCACATTGGGGTTTAGCCATTTTAAATTTCAGGCCCAATACATCTATGGTTTAAATAATATATTTAATAAGCTTAATTCTAATAAAGAATTGGGTGAATTAGTAGACGAAAGAAAATTTAAAGGCAACATGTCCATGATTGGTTTTACAGCCACTATTAGTATATAACTTTTCAATAGAAATTTAAATTTATTGATTTTAGGTGTTTTAACAGATATACTTGTCTTTTGCCGATTCCTTTTATTAAGCTAAAAGTTTGTTATTATTTTGTTTGCCAATATCAAACTTAAAATAATTATGAAAACAAACTTAAAAGTATGTGTTATACTCTTATTTATTTCATTTTCGGCATTTTCTCAAACAAAATCTCAAGAGGCGGCTTTAAATTGGATAAATAATAATAAGGAGACACTTAAAATTCAACCAGGCCATGACCTTAAAATGCTGTATAGCAGAGAAGGTCGTTCAGGGAAAACATATCGCTATTACCAAATGGTAAAAGGTGTTCAAGTATTTGATGCCTCAATAGCAATTCACTTAAACAAGAAAGATGAAGTGACTTATCATTCAAGCACTTATGATCCTAGTGTAGCAATAATAGACACCAATCCTAGTATTTCTGAAAATGAAGCATTAGAGAAAGCGATTTCTGATCAAAAGATTAAAAAAGAAGCCATTTCTTCTGTTAAGGAGAATAAATTATATGTTTATAATAAGCTAAATGAAACTAAATTAGTTTATAGACTTGCAATTGCTTCAAAAAACAAGACCGGTTTA
This sequence comes from uncultured Flavobacteriaceae bacterium, assembly GCA_937959395.1. Taxonomy (GTDB): domain Bacteria; phylum Bacteroidota; class Bacteroidia; order Flavobacteriales; family Flavobacteriaceae; genus JAHDGB01. The sequence goes on from CALGLR010000111.1 coordinate 2,538, forward strand.
TGGGAGACGATAGTTGATGCGCAATCTGGAGCAGTATTAAGCACCAAAGATGTAGCCATATATTACAATGATAGTAAGGACAAAGAAAAAACTCAATCTAAAAGCGACGAAAAAAAAAACGTAAAAAATGGTTCTGGTTTTGTAAAAAACCCAGAGACAAGACGAGTTAATGGAACTGGATTTGTTTTTGAGACCGATCCACTAACCGCAACAACAAGTTCTTATGGTGGAAATTATTCAGATAATAACGATGCAACTAATGCAGATTTAGATGCCGCTAGAACTTCTGTAACATTATTAGATATTGAATTTTCAGGCGGACAATATTTGCTTAAAGGACCTTATGCCGAAATTGCAGAAATAGACTCGCCTAATAAAGGGCTTTTTCCAAGCCCAACGAGTACATTTAATTTTAATAGAGAACAAGACGGTTTTGAAGCTGTTAATGTGTATTATCATTTAGATAAAAGTTTTAGATATATAAACGAAACTTTGGGTATTATATTAACTGCTCCAGGAGGGGTCGTTAAATTTGATCCTCATGGAGCAAATGGAGATGATAATTCTTATTATTCAGGAGATCTAGTTTTTGGAGAAGGCTGTGTGGATGATGGTGAAGATGCAGATGTTATTTTGCATGAGTTAGGCCATGGTTTACACGATTGGTTAACTAATGGAGGTTTATCTCAAGTGAATGGGCTTAGTGAAGGTTCAGGTGATTATTGGGCGAATTCTTATAAGAGAAGCCTAGGCAAATGGACAACCAGTGATGCTGCCCATGCTTATGTTTTTGGATGGGATGGACATAACGAATGTTGGCCAGGACGATCAACAGTTGTATCAAATAATTATCCAGGAGGACTGGGAGGTGGTATTCATAAAGAAGGTCAAATTTGGGCAACGGTATTAATGGAAGTATGGGAGATTATTGGTCGTGAAAAAACGGATGCTGCTTTTTTAGAAGGTTTAGCAATGACTAATGGTAATACAAATCAAGAACAAGCAGCAACAGCAGTGAGACAAGCAGCTATAGATATAGGATATAGTTGTGCAGATATAAATGTTTTTACAGATAGGTTTGAAGCTAGAGGATATACTTTACCTGATTACACCTGTTCTTTAAGTGTTGATGATGTAGCAATTGCTTCTGTTTCTATTTTCCCAAATCCAACTTCAGGGATAATTTCTTTTAAAAACATTAAAGAATCTTATGATATTGAAGTCTATAATATGTTAGGTCAGCGTGTTCAAAAAGCAGGAATCAATGTTAATGAAAACACGATTAATGTTTCTAATTTATCAAACGGAACTTATTTCTTAAAGTTCAAGTCTTTTGATAAGGTATTGAAATTTGTTAAGATGTAATTTTAATTATATATAATAATTTTAAAAGTGAGCTTTATAATTATAAAGCTCACTTTTTCATTATGAGAAGGTATAGTTATAGTAATTCTTGGTTTACTATGTTTTGATTATAATTTTTCAATAACCTTTTTAATACGTTTTATACTCTCTTCTTTCCCAAGCATAAACATAATATCAAAAACATCAGGTCCTTGTAAAGCCCCAACAAGTGCTAAACGTAAAGGCTGCATTACTTTTCCAAAGCCAATTTCTTTGGCTGTTATCCATTCTTTTACAGACGTTTTTAGAGGTTCAACCTCAAAATCTTTAACAGAATCGACAATAGTGACTAACTCTTCTAAAACAGGTTTTGTTTCGTCTTTAAATGCTTTTTTGGAAGCTTTCTCATCATATTGAGTTGGAGCTGTGAAAAAATAGTGCGTTAAATCCCAAAAATCACTAACAAAAGTAGCACGTTCTTTTACTAAGCCAACAACCATCGAAATATAATTAGCATCAATACCTTTTAATTCTGAACGGTTTTCTTGAAAAGTTTTTGCTAATGAATCATTAGACTGCATTTGCATGTAATGGTGATTAAACCATTTTATTTTATCAGGATCAAATCGCGCTCCTGCTTTATTTACGCGTTCCAATTCAAAAGCATTAACTAAAGCTTCTAAACTAAATAGTTCTTGTTCTGTTCCAGGATTCCAGCCTAAAAAGGCTAGAAAATTAATAACTGCACCTTCAAAATAACCTTCTTGTTTGTATCCTTTAGAAAGCTCTCCTGTTTTTGGATCTTTCCACTCTAAAGGAAAGACAGGAAACCCTAATTTATCACCATCGCGTTTACTTAGTTTTCCTTTACCAGTAGGTTTTAAAATTAATGGCAAATGTGCAAATTCAGGAGCTTCCCAACCAAATGCACTATATAATTGATAGTGTAATGCTAATGAAGGCAACCATTCTTCTCCACGAATTACATGAGAAATTTCCATTAAGTGATCGTCTACAATATTCGCTAAATGATAGGTAGGCATCCCATCACTTTTAAATAATACCTTATCATCTAAAACATTCGTATCAATTTTAATGTCTCCACGAATACTGTCTTTTAAGTGAAGTACTTCGTCTTGAGGCGATTTAAATCGAATGACATAGTTATCGCCATTTTCAAGTTTTGTTTTTACATCTTCAGCAGAAAGAGATAAAGAATTACTTAATTTTAATCGATTATGCCAATTGTATATAAATGTTTTACCATTAGCTTCATGGTCTTTTCTGTGTGCGTCTAAATTTTCTGAAGTATCGAAAGCATAATAAGCGTTTCCAGAAGCAATCAACTGTTCGGCATATTGCTTATATAAATGTTTACGCTCACTTTGTCTATATGGACCAAATCCGCCATCTTTTCCTTCTGTGCTGAGCGTAGCCGAAGGGCCTTCATCAAAAGGAATCCCGCACCAATTAAGTGCATTAACGATATAGTCTTCGGCACCTTCAACATAACGGTTCTGGTCTGTATCTTCAATACGAAGAATAAAAGTACCCTTATGCTTTTTAGCAAATAGGTAATTAAATAATGCAGTACGAACACCACCAATATGTAAGGGTCCTGTTGGACTTGGTGCAAAACGCACACGAACAGTTTTAGACATGTTTTTTAATTTGTTGGCAAAGATAGTTTTTTAGGGTTTTAACATCAAGCTTATAAAGAAGAGATTATAGAGGCTGGTTTTTATCTTAGACTTTTTATTGTGTAATCTGTATTTAATCCGTTTTAGGTTGAAAATCATTCGTTTAGCCCCTTTTTTTGAGTAATTGATACCTTTTCTAGGTTATTTATCGAAAAGTAAAGAAACATTTTGGTTTTAAATAATACTAATCTGTATATTAGGTATGTAGATGTGTTATTCCCTTCTTTAGATTAATTTTAAGTGTTTAACTGATTTTGTAGGAAATAACAGAATAAAGCTCCTTAGTTGGAGCTTTATTGCTTTTTGTAGATTCGTTTTATACCAAATGAATTTTAAAATGATTGATTAAATCCATTTTAATGTTTATTAGGTCTTAGTTAAGACGGAATCATTGTATATGGAACGCGTTTATTCATAATAGAAAACCAAAGCGGCGGACATAAAGCCATAACCATAGATGTGGGATAGCCATATGGCATTTGAGGACTTTCGTCATGACAATCTAATATTTGATATTTTTTAGAAGATTTATAATGATGATCACTATGTCTGGTTAATTCATAAAGAACAATTCGGCCTACAACATGGTTTGAATTCCATGAATGCATTTCGCGAACACGTTCGTAGCGACCAGATTTTGTTTTGTGTCTTAGTAAGCCATAATGTTCTATATAGTTTACTGTTTCTAAAAGCAAGAAACCTGAAATTCCAGCAAAAAAAGCAAATAGTAAAGCCATTTTACCAAAAACAACAAATACAATAGCTAAATACAATAGTTGGAAAATAGTATACCAAAGCATGTCATTCTTTAAAGATATAAAAGACTGATTATTGTTTTTTAATAGTTTTTTTTGAATACCCCAAGCGTTTATATATTGTCTTATTGAAGACGTAAACCAAAAAGAATATACGTTTTGATTATAACGTGCAGTTGCAGGATCTTCTGGTGTGGCCGCATGCAAATGGTGTCCAAAATTGTGTTCAATATAAAAGTGCATATAAAAAGAGGGAAGTAGTAATGCCTTACCAATAAATCGTTCTTTTGTAGCTTGCCTATGTCCTAATTCATGAGCAACATTAATACCGTTTGTTCCTAAAACAATACCAACAGACAAAATTAAACCTACAAACTCATAAATTGTTAAAGTTTGCGTACTAACAGTTATTAAGCTTATTATTACAAGAAGTCCTACTATTGGTAAGTTTAAGTATAGAAGCCAATCAAAAATTTTTCGTTTTAATTTGTTTTCAACTTCACCTTCTGTTAAGTTTTCAGTTTCTACAGGCAACAGAATTTCTAAAATAGGAATAAACACAAAAGCATAAAAAGGTGTAAGGAAGCTATAGATCCCTTTATAATAAATCCCTACAAAGGCAACAAAAGGAATGGAGAATGCCGCTAAATATTTTAAATCTTTCATAAATATTGTTTATTTATTTCCGCTGTAGCGAAAATAACAGTTAGTCTTTTTATGTTCTTTAGGAAAAGCTGAAAACACACATTTTAACACAAGGTTATAAATTTAAGGAATTAGAAGTTAAAATAAAAGTGTATTTTGGTGTGTTATAATGTAATGATACTCCTTTGCCTATGGGAATTTCGGGAGATAAAAGAAAAAGAATTTGAATAATTTTAAAACAATACTAACAAAGCTAGAACAGTTTATTAGAAAATATTACACTAATGAACTTATAAAAGGAGCCCTATTATTTTTTAGCATCGGTTTGCTATATTTTATAATTACACTTTTAATCGAGCATTTTTTGTGGTTAAATTCTACGGCAAGAACCATTTTATTTTGGACCTTCATTACAGTAGAATTAGCACTTTTCGTTAAGTTTATTATAATTCCGTTAGCAAAACTATTTAAGCTTCAAAAAGGAATTAATTATGAGGAGGCTTCAAAGTTAATAGGTAATCATTTTCCTGAGGTGAACGATAAGCTCTTAAATGTATTGCAATTAAAAGCAGAAACAGAAAATTCTGAATTATTATTAGCAAGTATAGATCAAAAATCACTCGAACTTCAGCCGTTCCCATTTAAGCTGGCAGTAAATTTTAAACAAAATGTAAAGTATTTAAAATACGCTGCAATCCCATTATTAATACTTCTTTTAACAGCAGTAACGGGAAAATTTAATTGGTTTAGTGATAGCTATGAGCGTGTTTTAAATTACAAGACCGCCTATGAGCCTCCCGCACCATTTCAGTTTTTTGTTTTGAATGAAGACTTGCAAGCTATTGAAAACAAAGAATATCGATTAATTATTGAAACCGCTGGAGAGGTTATTCCTGAAACGGCACAGATAACTTTTAATAACGAAACTTATTTTTTACAACAAAGAGGATCTGGACAATTTGAGTTTGTTTTTGACCAACCTAAAAATGCTATTACCTTTAATTTAATGGCAAATGATGTGACTTCCAAGCCGTATACTTTAAATGTGGTACAAGTACCTACTTTAGTAAATTTCGAGATGGTTTTAGATTACCCGTCTTATACTAAAAAAAGAGATGAGGTCTTAAAAAGCACAGGTAATGCGGTTGTTCCGCAAGGCACAAATATTACATGGAAACTAAATACAAAATCTACAGATAATGTGTATTTATATGCCAAAGACACTACGGTTTTTAAAACTCAAGAACGTAATCGTTTCGAAGCTTCGAAACGAGTTTACAATACTTTAGATTATAATTTAAGCACAAGTAATAAAGATTTAAAAGATTATGAGAACCTAGCATACAGTATTAGTGTAATTCGTGATGAATACCCGGAGTTAAATGTAAAATCTCAAGTAGATTCTTTAGACCAACAATCCTTATATTTTTATGGACAAGTAAGTGATGATTATGGTTTAAATAAACTACAGTTAGTGTATTATCCATCTGATAACGAGCAAGATAAAAAAATTGAGCCTATAGCTATTTCTAAATCTAATTTTGAAGAATTTATAAGTGCTTTCCCTAATAACTTAAATATTAAAGAAGGTATTAGTTACGAGTTGTATTTTGAAGTCTTTGATAATGATGCTGTTAGTAAAAACAAAAGCACAAAAAGTAGTGTGTTTAGTTACAGAAAGCGAACAAAAAATGAAGAAGAACAAAAACAGCTTCAGGAACAAAACGAAACGATTCAAGATTTAAATAAGTCGTTAGAAAAGTTTGATGAGCAACAAAAAGAGTTAGAAGAACTTTCAAAAACTCAGAAAGAAAAATCGGAATTAAATTTTAATGATAAAAAGAAATTCGAGAATTTTATTAAACGACAGCAGCAGCAGGAGGAAATGATGAAGGAGTTTAATAAAAAACTTAAAGAAAATTTGGATGAGTTTCAAAAGGACGAAGAGAAAGACGATCAATTTAAAGAGGATTTAAAAGAGCGTTTAAAGCAAAATGAAGAACAGCTAAAGAAAGACGAGAAACTGCTTGAGGAGTTAGAAAAACTGCGTGAAAAGCTAAGTAAAGAAGAGTTGTCTCAAAAACTTGAAAAGCTAGCGAAGCAAACTAAAAACCAAAAACGAAGTTTAGAGCAATTAGTAGAGTTAACAAAACGCTATTATGTCACCAAAAAAGCAGAAAAAATTGCTAAGGATATAGAAGAGCTCGCTAAAGAACAGGATAATCTTGCTAATAAAGAACAAGAAAAAAATACAAAAGAAGAACAAGATGTAATTAGCAAAAAATTTGAAGAGCTAGAAAAACAACTCGAAGAATTAGCAAAAGAAAATAAAGAACTTAAACAACCGGTAGATTTACCTAAAGACGATCTAAAGGAAGAAGATATTAAAAAGGAGCAAAAGGAAGCTAGTGAAGAATTAGAGAAAAAAGAAGAGTCGCCAACACCTCAAGATAAAAAGGAGAAAAACGAAAGCGCAAAGAAAAAGCAGAAAAGTGCAGCAAAGAAAATGCAAAGCCTAAGTATGAAAATGCAAAAGGCCATGCAACAAGCGGCAGATAAATCAATACAAGAAGATGTTGAAATGTTGCGCCAGATACTAGACAATTTAGTAGTCTTTTCATTTGATGAAGAAGCGGTAATGAAAAAATTTAAAAGTATTGAAGTTAATCATAATGAGTATGCTGTTTATTTACGGAAACAAAAAGATTTGCGTTCGCATTTTGAGCATGTAGACGATAGCTTATTTGCCTTATCGCTAAGACAGCCTAGTATATCTGAAAACGTAAATAAAGAAATTACAGATGTGTATTTTAATATCGATAAATCATTGGCGCAGTTAGCTGAAAACAATTTATTTCAAGGTGTATCTGCACAACAATACGCGGTGACATCTGCTAATAATTTGGCCAATTTTTTAAGTGATGCATTAGATAACTTACAAAACCAAATGGCAATGCCTTCTCCAGGACAAGGACAAGGAGAAGATGGTATGCCTATGCCAGATATTATTATGAGCCAAGAAGAGCTCAATGAAATGATGAAAGACGGCATGAAAAAAAGTGAGGGTGAAAAACCAGGAGAAAAGCCCGGGGACAAACCAGGAGAAAAGCCGGGAGACAAACCTGGAGATAAACCAGGAGAGAAAGAAGGGGATAAAGGTAAAGATGGAAAGAAAGGAAAAAAAGGAGACAAAGGTAAGGAAGGCGAAAAAGATGGAGAAGGAGATGGAGAAGGCGGAGAAGGAAAAGGAGGCAATAAAGAAGGGCAGGATGGTTTTAATGAAGATTTAAATGGAGAGCTTTATAAAATTTACCAACAACAACAGCAAATTCGTCAGGCTTTAGAAGAAAAACTAGCTAGAGATGAAAAAAATGGTAAAGGTGGAAGTGGTGATGCGAAGCAATTAATTAAAGATATGGAAGAAGTGGAGTTGGATTTAATTAATAAAGGATTTACTAACCAAACACTAGAAAAGATGATGAATTTACAGCATCAACTTTTAAAGTTAGAAAAGGCAACCTTTCAACAAGGACAAGATAGTAAACGTAAATCTGAGACTAATAAAAAAGAATTTAATAATACAACGAATAATCAAATTTCAAAGGCAAAAGAGTATTTTAATACCACTGAAATTTTGAATAAACAAAGCTTACCTTTGCAGCAAGTTTATAAAAAGAAAGTACAAGATTATTTTAAGTTAAAAGATGATTGATTATGAAATTTTTACTGCTCCCAATTTTATTTTTACTTTCAACTTTAATACCAGATTCTACCAAAGAATGGTCTATTAAGTTGGCAGATAATTTTACACCAAAAGCATCTTTCTCTTGTGAGCTAGAATCTAAAAAAAGTTTTCATTTTGTCATTGCTAAAGATAAAGAAAACAATGATTATGCTATACTTCCAATCCGTTTAGAAGAAGAGGCTTTAAAATCACTAAAACCCGTAAAAGGCTTTGATAAAATACCATCGATATTATCCTATCATAATAATGGTGAAATTTTAACTTTAATAGTTTCTATTAGTAGTAAAAAAGACAGAAGTTATAAGATTTTAGACATTAACGTTAATTCTGGAAAAACAATTCTTTCCGAAACTATAATTGGAGAAGATTTTAAAACAGTTATAACAAAAAAACATGAAAGCCTGTTGTTGTTTTCAAACGGCAATCGATTTAGAATTCAAAAAATTCAAAACTCATCTAGTATCGAAGATATTAAAATAACTCCATCAGAAAAGACTATGGGTTTTTTTAAACATCTTGATGACTTTGGAATTAGTGCTGTAAATGTAAATGAGTTTGTAGATAACGGCTCTATAAATCGAGTTAAGGCATACGGTTTTGATGATGAATTAATCATTACTAACGATAATTTGCCTAAAGGTTATTCAACTGTATTAAGACTTCCTCTTAATCAAGGAGATCTTGATAATGTTGTACATGACAGATTCAATACAAACCTTATTAAAAACAAAGGCTTAGCTTCATATGTTTATGGTGGTAAGTTTTTTCAATTTGTAATGAATAAAGAGAATGGTAATTTTCAAATTTATGACCTAGAAAGTAAAGAGGTTAAAACACTTGAACTTAATTCAGTTGAAATAAACAAAAAGGGTAAAGATTTTATTTCTTTAGAAAATTATATAAAACAATCTAAGAGGAATACTTATAAGCCCACAGTTACTATTAACAAAACAAAAGATAATAAAGCTTTAGTGCGTTTCGATTATGTGTTTTTACAAACTTATAATTATCATAATAATTGGTGGTTTCATGATCATATGTGGCAACAGCAAATGATGTGGCAACAGCAGCAAATGATGAATAATTTCCAGAACTCTGCTCCAAAGTTTGGACCATCTATCATAGTGGATGTACCTTCTTTTTCTATTAAAAAAGAAAGTTATTTTGAAATAGTATTAGATTTAAAAACTAATGAGGTGGTAAAAGAAAATGTGGAAACTATTTATCCTGATTTAGACAAAGAGAGGTTGGTGGATAAATTCGAGAAGTTTAAGACAATTAAAGATTACAAATCTCATGTTTTTATAAATAAGATGATGTATAATTTTGCTTATCATAAAAAATCTAAAGCATTTACACTTTATGAAACTCCGATAAATGATTAACTTCAATTACGAAAATGAATTTTCTTTAGATAACGAAAACCAATTATCCAATTGGATAGCTAATGTTATAATTTCTGAAAATTGCAAAGAAGATGAGATTAATTATATTTTCTGTGACGACGACTATTTGTATAAATTGAACGTGGATTTCTTAGATCACGATACATTAACCGACATTATTAGTTTCGATTATTCTATAGGAAAAACCCTACAGGGCGATATTTATATTTCTACTGAAAGGGTAGCCGATAATGCTAAAGACTTTAAGGTTTCCTTTAATGAAGAATTACATCGCGTTATGGTTCATGGCGTTTTGCATTATTGTGGTTACAAAGACAAGACTGATGATGATGCAAAAGAAATGAGAAGCAAAGAGGATTTCTATCTTAAACAACTAAAATAGAATTCATTAATTAGACGTATATTTGCAAATCCTAAAATAGAAATCAGTTTGTTCCACGTGGAACAAATTAGTTTTAATGAATGTCACACTGAGCGTAGTCGAAGTGTTTTTATTTATTGTAATAAGAAAATTATGTTTAACGAAGTTTATGATGTTATTGTAGTTGGTGCAGGACATGCTGGGAGCGAGGCTGCTGCAGCAGCTGCCAATATGGGAAGTAAAACCTTATTGGTGACTATGAATTTGCAAAACATTGCGCAAATGTCTTGTAATCCTGCTATGGGTGGAATTGCAAAAGGGCAAATAGTGAGAGAGATTGATGCGCTTGGAGGTTACAGTGGTATTGTTAGTGATACATCTGCTATTCAATTTAAAATGCTTAATAAATCTAAGGGTCCAGCAATGTGGAGTCCGAGAGCTCAAAGTGATCGAATGCGTTTTGCCGAGGAGTGGAGATTGGCTCTTGAGAATACACCTAATTGTGATTTCTATCAAGAAATGGTAAGCGGTTTAATTGTCGAGAACGGAAAAGTAACAGGAGTAAAAACTTCACTA
>CALGLR010000112.1 GCA_937959395.1 uncultured Flavobacteriaceae bacterium
TAATTTTATTTTCCCAACCTTGTTTCTGAACTTCACTCGTTACCTTTTGTCTTTATAACTATGGCGCTAAGCGGCTGCAAATATACACCCCATTTTAAACCCCACAAGCTTTTTTTTAATCTTTTTTTGATTTATTTTTGAAGCGTTTTATAAGTCCTTATAATCAGTTAGTTATAGCTTCCTTTTTTTTACTTAAAAACAACACCTATTGTCCTTATTATACATACCCCATATTAATTGAAATTATTATTAAACCGCGTTAAGGATTGAAGCGGCATCCTTATTTACAAAACGATATTATATAACTCTTTAATTAACCACCGTATTTTCTAGCGGGTTCATCTCTTTATTATATATTGAATTGTTTTGTAAATAAGATATAGCAGAAAGCCTGACCTTTTGTTTTTTTCTACAAAAGGTAACGCCCTAATTATAATTATACCTATATATATAGTTGCGTTTATTTATTCTTCCTCTTATCTTTACCAACTGAATACGATATTATATATGATACATATTACATTACCTGATGGCAGTGTTAAAGAATTTGCCAAAGGAAGTACACCTATAGATGTTGCTAAAAGCATTAGTGAAGGTTTGGCGAGAAATGTTATTTCTGCTAGTTTTAACAATGAAACTGTTGAAAGCCTAACCCCATTACTTAAAGATGGCTCACTTACTTTATATACTTGGCAAAGCGATGAAGGAAAAAAAGCCTTTTGGCATTCTTCTGCTCACGTATTGGCACAAGCAATAGAAGAACTATATCCTAATGCGAAGCTTACTATTGGTCCTGCTATTGATAATGGGTTTTATTATGATGTCGATTTTGGAGAGCATTCAATTTCTGATAAAGATTTTAAAACTATTGAAACTAAAATGCTAGAAATTGCTCGTGGGAAACACGACTTTAGCTTAAGACCCGTTTCTAAAGCTGATGCATTAGCACTATATAAAGACAATGTTTTCAAAACTGAATTAATAGAGAATTTAGAAGATGGAACAATTACTTTTTGTGATCATTCTACTTTTACAGATTTATGTCGAGGAGGTCATATTCCAAACACAGGAATTATTAAAGCGGTAAAAGTTCTATCGGTTGCAGGTGCATATTGGAGAGGTGATGAGAAAAAACAACAATTAACACGTGTATATGGGATTTCTTTTCCTAAACAAAAAGAGCTAACACAATACTTAGAATTATTAGAAGAAGCAAAGAAACGTGATCATAGAAAACTAGGTAAAGAGTTAGAGCTTTTTACATTTTCACAAAAAGTAGGTGCCGGTTTACCTTTATGGCTTCCTAAAGGAACTGCTTTACGTGAGCGTTTAGAAAACTTCTTAAAAGCTGCACAAAAGAAAGCAGGCTATGAAATGGTGATGACACCGCATATTGGACAAAAAGAACTTTATGTGACTTCTGGGCATTATGCTAAATATGGAGAAGACAGTTTTATGCCAATTGGCACGCCAAAAGAGGGCGAAGAGTTTTTATTAAAACCCATGAATTGCCCACATCACTGTGAGATTTATAATGCAGCACAATGGTCTTATAAAGATTTACCTAAGCGTTATGCTGAATTTGGTACTGTTTATAGATATGAACAAAGTGGCGAATTACATGGTTTAACTCGAGTTAGAGGTTTTACTCAAGATGATGCTCATTTGTTTTGTACACCAGATCAATTAGACAAAGAATTTAAAGATGTTATAGATTTAGTACTTTATGTTTTTGGTTCTTTAGGTTTCGAAAACTTTACTGCTCAGGTTTCTCTTAGAGATCCTGAGAACCCAGATAAGTATATTGGAAGCCTTGAAAACTGGGAGAAAGCAGAAAAAGCGATAATTAGCGCTGCTAAAGACAAAGGTTTAAATTATGTTATTGAAACTGGGGAAGCTGCCTTTTATGGCCCAAAATTAGATTTTATGGTTAAGGATGCTCTTGGAAGACAATGGCAATTAGGAACTATACAAGTAGATTACAACCTACCTGAACGATTTGAATTAACATACAAAGGTAGTGATAATGAGCTACATAGACCCGTAATGATTCATCGTGCTCCTTTTGGAAGTATGGAACGATTTATTGCTATCTTACTAGAACATACAGGAGGAAATTTCCCACTTTGGTTAATGCCAATTCAAGTTAATGTGTTATCTCTTAGCGAGAAATATGAGAAATACGGTAAAAAAGTTTTAAATTTGTTAGAAAATCACGAAATTCGCGCACTTGCAGATAACCGAAACGAAACTATTGGCAAAAAAATTCGTGAAGCTGAAATGAATAAATCGCCTTTTATGATTATAATTGGTGAGAATGAGGAGAAAGAAAATAAAATATCTGTAAGAAAGCATGGTGGAGAAGACTTAGGTATGATAACTATAGAAGCCTTCGCTGAAATTGTGCAAACAGAAATAAATAAAACATTGAAACAATTTTAATAACGTTTAACTAAAATTATAGAGCCATAGCAATTCGTAGAAAAAGATCGAGGGGTCCGCTTAGAGTAATTAAAGAGGACCAACACAGAATTAATCGGAAAATTAGATCTGAAAATGTTCGCCTTGTAGGCGACAATGTAGAGATTGGAGTATATCCAATTAAAGAAGCTCTTGGGTTTGCTGAAGAGCAAGAACTTGATCTTGTTGAAATTTCACCTAATGCAGACCCGCCAGTTTGTAAGGTTATGGACTATAAGAAGTTTCTTTATGAGCAGAAAAAGCGAGACAAAGCTTTGAAGTCTAAAGCAACTAAAGTTATCATTAAAGAGATTCGTTTTGGACCTCAAACCGATGATCATGATTATCAGTTTAAAAAGAAACATGCTGAGAAGTTTTTAAAGGAAGGTGCAAAACTAAAAGCTTTTGTATTCTTTAAAGGACGTTCGATTGTTTTTAAAGAACAAGGACAAATATTATTGTTGCGTTTAGCGCAAGACCTTGAAGAATTTGGCAAAGTAGAGCAAATGCCAAGATTAGAAGGTAAACGTATGACTATGTTTATCGCTCCTAGAAAATAAAATATACCATTTCATTCATGTTATGAATGAAAAGTATTTAAGATAGAAAGATGCAGTCTCGATAGCTTTTCGAGACTGCATTAAAAATAATATAAGCGAAGTAATAAATAAATAGGAAACAAGATGCCTAAAATGAAAACAAAATCTAGTGCTAAAAAGCGTTTTAAGCTTACAGGTACTGGTAAAATTAAAAGAAAGCATGCGTTTAAGAGTCATATCTTAACAAAGAAGTCTAAGAAACGTAAGCTTAAACTAACTCATGATGGTTTAGTACATAAAGCAGATGAGAATAATATTAAAACCATGTTACGTTTAAAGTAATAGTGTTTTAATCGGTTAAAACAATTTATAAACCCTGGAGTTAGGCTGTTTGATTAACGATTGTAGATTTTTAATTTACGATTTTAGAACAATAAAGTGTAGATTTTCTACCGCCTACTACAAAAACAATTAAAATTATGCCAAGATCAGTAAATTCTGTTGCCAAAAGAGCCAGAAGAAAAAAGGTGCTTAAACAAGCAAAAGGTTACTTCGGACGTCGTAAAAACGTTTGGACAGTAGCAAAAAATGCGGTTGACAAAGCGATGCAATATGCGTATAGAGACCGTAGAAACAAAAAGAGAACATTTCGCGCATTATGGATTACACGTATTAACGCTGGAGCCCGTTTACACGGAATGTCTTACTCTGTATTAATGGGAAAACTTAAAGCTAACAATATCGAATTAAACCGTAAGGTTTTAGCCGATTTAGCAATGAATAACCCTGAAGCTTTTAAAGCTGTTGTAGAGAAAGTAAAATAAAAGGCATTTTGCCAATTGATTAACATCATTTCGCTTATATAAAAAATCCGATTCTTAATTGAATCGGATTTTTTTTACATTTTACCATTTTTCATTTGAAATAATCGCAGTAAATTTCTCTGAAGCAAGTCTACGGAGCATTTTTAAGGAACACGTTTACAAACTTTAACATTCACTAGCGAGGCAAGCTTCGAGGCATTAAACCCTCCTAAAATAAAACGTTCTTTTTTACTTTCTATTTTAGAAAAAAAAATTACTATGTTAAACGCACCTCTAGACTCTAATAATAAATGACAGTTCAAACAAATAAAAGCGAGAAATCCTATATAGAAAATCTCGCTTTTATGAAATAATACAACTCATTAAGAGTTTAAATTTCTATTAAAATAAGCCGTTTTTAATTTTATCAGTCTATAATGATTTTACGGTTAAATAATTTTTCTTCAATGGTTACGTTCAGAATATAGACCCCTTTACTGAAACGCTCTAAATTAATCAAAGCTTTACCTTGATCATTAGTTTTTACAGATTGAGATAAGATTAACTGCCCGACAAGGTTAAAGAAAGAAATTTTTATTGTTGAGTTTGCCGCTTCTTTACCCAAGTGCACGTTTAATAATCCTTGTTTAGCAGGATTGGGCTCCACTAGAATATTAGTATATGCTTGCATGAAATTTTCTGTTCCAAGCGTACCATCATCTACGTTATCACAACTATCTCCAATTCCATCACCATCCGTATCAGCTTGATCTGGATTAGGTGTTATTGGGCAATTATCATCAGCATCAAAAACACCATCATTGTCACTATCTGTCGGCGTTTCGCATGCATCTCCAATTCCATCTCCATCTACATCAGATTGATCTGTATTTGGTGTATTAGGACAGTTATCGTCATCATTAAAAACACCGTCATTATCAGCATCTCCCTTAGGTTCAAAAGGTGTTGTTATTCTAACTGTAGATTTACAGCCCAATTGATTTGAAATGGTGTAATAACCAATATTTGTATCACTTACAGTAAATTCATAATTATCTGGAAATACATTTCCATTTTGATCTGTTATGGTGTAAGTATTATTATCTGGAGCATTAATTAACACTTGATCTGATATGCCGCTAATTTGAATAATATCACCTAAGCTTACAATTTTAACATTTTCACCAATAAATACTTGATCATTAACTGAGACTTCTGATTTAACAGCATTTTTTCCAGTACAATCTATATTATTAGATTGTAATGGGTTTGGAGGTGTACATGCTATTCTTAATTCATCAATATCAAAAATTGCTTCTGTAAAATCGCTTCCAGTGGCAAAAGTTAAAGCATTGAAGTTATTGAATTTTGAAGCCGTAAATTCAGAAATTGGACTATTAATATCAAAACTTTGTCTCGTAGGATTAATCCAAACTTTCACGGTAGTTCTTCCACCATTATTTACATATTGAAAAACAACCCAATAAACCACTTTCTCAAGAACTTCTGGTCTTGGTATTGTATTATTGCTAATTCCAAATATTTCTCCACGTCTCTTTCCTACACCTATATCGCCGCGACCATTAAAACTCAATTGCATACTACTACGATCTGCTTCTTCAACAGCAAATAAGTAACTCACCCATACAACATCTCTACTGTTTAATAAATCGGAACCTAATTCTCTGTTAAGACTTACATGCTCAAGGTTTTTAAGACGAATTCTAGCTTTATTTCCTACAGAGTTAAAACCAGGATATGCTAGAGAACCGTTAACAATTTCAACTGAAGCTTCAGTATTAGTTGTAGTACCACCTGTTGATCTGTAAGTGACTTCCCAAGGTGATCCAAAACCTAAACCACCGCTTTGGTTGTGTAAATTACCTAAAACATAGTCGAAATTTTCATAAACATCTGTATCACATTCTATAACATCGCAGGCCCCGTTATTATTTGCATCATTTAGTTGCCCTATACAGTCACAATTCTCATCAATTTGGTCATTGGATGTGCACGGATCACCATCGTCACAAGCTAAACCTAATTGACAAGATGGATCTTCCTCATCTTCTGCGTTACAAATACCATCTCCATCGGTATCGACAAAAATACCATAGCAATTACAATTCTCGTCATAGACATCGTTTATAGTACACGCATCATTATCGTTACAAGAATTGCCCACTAATTGGCAATTTGTTAACTCCTTTGGTTTTTCACAATTAAGTCTGAAAGCATCAAGTTCATAATTAGATCTACGATTTGTCTCATGGATGATAGAAAAATTTTCTTGATTTATCAATGTTGTCGAAAAATGAGAAATATCTGGATTAGTTTCATCAAAACTCGAGATCGTTGGGTTTACCCAAAGTTTTATGGTTGTACCATTATTAGAAGTTTCATATTTTGAAACTAACCAATACGTTTCTCCATTATTATACGGAATCGTTTGATTACGCTTTTCATCAATACCAAAACCTAATGTCCCACGTAGTTTTCCTATACCTATTTTTCTTCCACCTATTAAAAGTTCAGAATTTTGATTTGGATCTGTCATTTTTACTAGGAAACTTACCCAATAAGAATTTCCTCGATCTATAGAAATATCTAAACTACGTTGTAAAATAATTTTTCCTGCATCGCGTTGATCAAACAAAATTCTATTACCATTACTATTAACCAAAGTGTTACTTAAAGAGCCATCTAAAACTCTTATGCCAGAATTTGGGCTTAAGTTAGAAGAAAACTGTAAATTCCATGAATTAGACCAGTTTTCATTTATATTATCATTGTTCGCTACATCAAATAAATTGTTAGAAACTTGATACTCAAAATCGTCATTAGCACTTGTATTACATTCTATATTATCACAAATTTGATTATTGTTAGCATCGTTATTGACATCGTCTGGACATGAATCGCAAATATCAGGAATTCCATCATTATCACGATCAACCGAATCATCTTCTCCAGGACATTGGTCTAAACTATCACAAACGCCATCACCATCACTATCTCCACTTAGAGCAATACACGAGCAAATTTCTACATCAATCCATCTTTGATCACCTGAACCACCAGCAGAAACGACTTTAATAATATCACCGTTAAAATTTAATGTTTCTCCAGGCTCAATTGCCGCATCCCAAAAATCTGCCACAGGAGCATAAATATCGTTTGCACTTGCTGTTTCAAGACTTTGAGGATTTGTGTCTATTAATCGCGTTATATCTTCAGATTGTCTAGGTTGCCAATGCATTAAAAGACCTAAATCACCTCCTCTTGTAGGAAAGTGACTGTTTGCCGACTCTGGTAAATAACTCAGAATAAATTCATCTCCATATTGTATGCCATAAAGTCTTTCTTCAACAAAGTTAGAAACATTAGCATACTCGTATACTCTGTATGTTGTACATGCACTTGGATTCGTAGCTTGAAGTGCAATATTTTGTTCATTTAACCATCCAATACTATACTTAAAATACAATGGAATATCAGCTTCTAAGCCGGCATCAAACTCAGACCCCATGAAACTGTAAGGATCCACACCACCTAAAGTTCTCCCAGGAAATAGATCATTACCTGCTTCTAAACCTTCAGCATGACCAAGCCCAAAAGTATGTATTCCTTCATGAATAAAACCTTTATATTGTTTGCTTTCCATCACTACGGCAGGTAAGTTCATACTACCTGTTCCATTTCCAGATGCTGTTGCTCCGCCACCTATATTAGCATCGGCCGCAAAATTATAAATAACCATATCGTATGACGCGATATTATAACCATCTGCATTTGCTGCAGAATTCATTGGTCCTCTAAAATTACCATTATTAACTGTTATGTCATAAACTGGTGTAATATCAAAGTCACTTACTGTCGCTTTTCCGTATGAAATTCTCGTGTAATAATCTTGCATCAAGTTTTGTGCTTCTTGAATATTTGCATCTGGGACATTCCAAGTATCCGTCCTAGGATCTACTCCCCTGATGTATAAAACACTTCGCTCTCCTAAAACTAGTACACCGCCTGGAACACTAGGATTGTCTGGTTGTTGAGGAATACGATCCTGAGAAAATGATTGATTAATTGAAAAAAGAATTAAAAAAAAGAAATTGAGGGTTTGGATTAATTTTTTGTTGGCCATTTGGTTTTAATTGTACATATTACACTTATAATTTTAAACACTGGTTTTCAGCGGTTTCAAATATAAAATAAAAAAAATTATAAAATTTATATTTGTAATTATACAATTATTTTTTATTCATTATTCTGTCATTTATTTTGATAAATATTCATTTTTTTAGATGATTTTTTAAATTATTAGTTAGATTAGGTTTGTTTTTCATTAATAATTCAATATAAAATAGAAACACAACTATACTTTGGCTGTAATCGAGAGAAGCCATATTTAAATTTTAGCCCCCTACTCACTAAAACGTTTTATTTTCCATTCTACTCCGCGAATCTAAAAACTACCAGAAAGGGGTATGGATACCTTAGAAACAAAAAGAGAACATTTCGCGCATTATGGATTACACGTATTAACGCTGTAGCCCGTTTACACGGAATGTCTTAATCTGTATTAATGGGGAAACTTAAAGCTAACAATATCGAATTAAACCGTAAGGTTTTAGCCGATTTAGTAATGAATAACCCTGAAGCTTTTAAAGCTGTTGTAGAGAAAATAAAAGGCATTTTGCCAATTGATTAACATCATTTCGCTTACAAAAAAATCCGATTCTTAATTGAATCGGATTTTTTTTATAATACTACTTAGTTAAAACTAGATAAACTATTTTAAGCCACTTTTGGAAACGCAAGAGTAATAATAGTTCCGTCTTCCAACTTACTATTAACCGTGAATGAACCATGTTGCCTTTCTACTAATTTCTTTACGATACCCAATCCATAACCCGTTCCTTTTTCATTATTTGTTCCTACTGTAGATGAAGTACTTTCTTCAGAAAGAAGTGTTTTCAATCGATCTGAACAGATTCCTACTCCATGATCTTTAACTGATATTTCAATATAATTATTATTAACAAAGCTTTTTACTATAATTTTTGAGCACGGATGTGAAAACTTAATAGCATTTCCAATTAAATTTCTAAAAACGGTCTCCATCATAGAATCGTTAATACATAAAACTAAATCTTGTGGTAGCTCATTTATTAAATGAATTTCTTTGAGACCACATTTAAATTTAAAAAACTCAAAAGTTCTCTCGACAACTTTGGCAACTGGCATTTCTTTTAATTCCACCTCATTCTGATCTATGTTTTCACTCCAGACTAATAGATCTTCTAACAGCCTAGCACCTTCATTAGCTGATTTTTTTATGAGCTTTCCATACTCCATTTTTTTATCCTTCTCGTTACTTTCCATCATAAAATCGACTAAATGATTAAGTTGATGAAAGGGAGTTCTAAGATCATGCCCAATAATTCTGAATAATCGATCTTTTTCGTCATTAACCTTTTTTAATTCTTCATTTTGTTTTTCAATTAATAGTCTCGAAGACTTTATTTTCTTAAAGAGTGATAGTACAAATTTCTGACCTAAATATGCTAGGTACCCACCACCCGAAACTACTAAACCGCAAAATATGAGTCTCAAAATCATGTAATGCTTACCTACAGTTAATGCACAAACAACTATAAATAAGATGTTCATTACATTAAGCGTAAGTAGATGCCTTAAAGGCACTAAAGAACCTGCAGCAAAAATTAATGTAGCAAAGATCATTTCTACACTTAAAAAATTAGATTCGAAAACAAATTTAGGATCAAAATAACCTACAACAAACGTAAATATAATTGCAAATTCGACCGTGTATAAAGCAATAACGATTAAATCTTTTTTCTTAAGAATTGAAAATTTAAATAGAATACTTATTAAAATAAGAGTTGAAATATTAATAATATCCCTAAGAAAATAAAGACTATTACCTGTACTTAAATATTCTATATAGCCATGTAGGATAACAGCAGGGAATATAACACCAAAGAAGGTACCTAAAACTCTATCATATTTGAATTTTCCAAATAAATTTAATTGTTTAATTATCATAACTGGGGACTTCATAATATATTAAGTGGACAAACTACTTAAAATATCGTTAAAAAGCAAAAATAATCGATAAAATACTTTTTGTTATTAAAAACACAACCATTTCGTGTTTTATAGTGGTAGAGATTTAATAAAAAAAGAATACTGTAGATTAACATAATATTATATACTTATCATTACGCCCCCTTTTAGTCACCGACTATCTCATCAATAGCAAATTTAAACTCTTCCCAATCTATTAGTCCATCACCATCCATATCATAACCTTCAATTAATTTAGTAGAAACTAACCCACGAATAAAACCATTTATTTCGGCTTGTTTTAATAGTTTTACTATTTCCTTTTTAGATAGTTTTCCATCTGAATCTTTATCGAAAAAATCAAAAGCTTTTTCTGGTGTCTCAAAATGGTTCGTAATTAGTATTTGAATTTTGTTTAGTATAATTTCTTTTGTTGCCATGTTGTGCTTTTATGTTAATGTGAAATTATAAAAATTAATACAACTTTTAGTATCTTCAATTAAAATTAACTCAAAAGGTATATGAGAAAAGTAGAATTAATATGCATTGGCTTTGCAATTATGGGTTTAATATGTAAGCTTTTCAATTGGCCAATATGTTTCGAGCGTATGTTATAAATCTATATATCTAACTATTTTTTTATTTTCATTCATTTTATTAATAACTCTTAAATATCGGGGTCTATTATAACGTTGTAAAAAAACAGGGTAAATATGGAACACAATAGTTATTGTAATTAACCATTTGGCGTCAAATAATGAATCTGTATAAATAATTGTCACTGGTAACATAACAAATACACAAATTAGATGAGCCAATTCTCCTATACGAGAACCAGTCTCTCTCTTGATTAAGTTTTCTAGATTGTATTTTACATTAGGGCTCAAAATTTTAGTTAATTTCTCCCATCCTATTAGGATTAAGAATCTTCTAAATAGATTAATTCCTAAATATCGATATATCTTTCCATTTCCCTCAAACTTATGAGGCTTAAAATAGTCCCATTCACGATAAAAATTTAATCTTTCCAAAGAATACCCAAACCACCCTGCCAACAAAAAATTTATTCCTTGGGCAAAGAAAAATCCATTGTATGGGAAAAATTTAGAAAATAAACCATAAACAAAACAAATTCCAACAATAATAAGGATTGAACTGAAAATCCAAAGTATAATTTTTACACCACTTTCTTTCATCAATTTCTGTTATTCTTAGAAAAGAATACTATCATATAATTCTACAGACATAAATATAAGCAAACCAATAGTCTAGGTCTTCTGTTTCTTTTTTCTTGCAGCAGGAAACAAAACGTTATTTAATATAAGACGATACCCAGGAGATGTTGGATGTAAATCCAATTCAGTTTTTGGATCTCCTACTTTATGTGTATAATCTTCTGGATCATGACCGCCATAAAACGTAAAGAATCCTTTTCCTTTTATCCCATGTATATATTTAGCCTCTCCATTTGTTCTGTTTTCTCCCATTACTAATACATTCGATTTTATCTCATCTCTATTAAATGAAGTCGTTTGCCCCATAAAACCTTTTACCAATGCCGTATGATTTTGACATAGCATTGTTGGAATTGGATCCCATTTTGCTGAGAAATCCATAAGTGAAAAATAATCCGTCTGTTTTGGTATTTTACGTTTTCTCGTCATATCTATACTAGAAAACTCATAAACCATAGGGCTACGTTCTAAATTATAGTCTTTGAATGCAAATGTTTTAGCATAATTAATTTTAGATTGATAATTAGGATCACTTCCATCACCATCAAACATAGGTTCGCAAATATCAACTCCTTCAGCAGAAAGTGATATATCAAAACTATCTGTAGCACTACACATGGCAAACATAAACCCTCCTCCTACTACATAGTTCCTAATTTTAAGTGCTACATCTCTTTTTTCTTCTGAAACTTTACTGTAACCTAACGCTTTAGCCAAAGCTTCTGCCTCTTTTTTCTCTTCAATATACCAAGCTGCAGTTCTATAGTTTCTATAAAATTTACCAAACTGTCCTGTAAAATCTTCGTGGTGTAAATGCAACCAATCATATAAAACTAATCCATCTTCTAACACTTCTGTGTCGTAAATTGTTTCATAAGGTATTTCTGCATAAGTTAAAACCATAGTTACTGCATCGTCCCATGGCAACTTTCCTTTTGGTGTATAAACTGCAATTTTTGGTGCTTTCTCTAAAACTACAGCTTCCATATTCTTACTAGGCGAGCTAATTTCTTCTAAAATGCTTTCAGCTTTAGTATTAGACAAAATTTCGAAAGACACCCCTCTTATTTGGCACTCTCTTTTTATCTCTTCACTATCTGGCAATAAAAAGGAACCACCTCTATAGTTCAATAACCATTTCACTTTTTGCTCTTTAGCTAATGTCCAATAAGTAATTCCATAAGCTTTAAGGTGATTTTTTTGCGTTTCCGCATCCATAGGAATAAGAATATATGAGGCGTATGATTGTGAAACAAACAGAAAAAGAATGAGTAATGGTATTATTTTTTTCAATGTATATTTTTTATAAAAGATGAATTAAAAACAGAAATCTATTTCTATTTTAAACGGTAATATACTTAAAAATTGTACGTATTAAAATGATTTAACAGTAGTTTTAACGACGTGCTTTCTCGTATTTTTTATCATCATGGGCAGATAATAGTTTCGCTATTTGCTTTGTACTTGGAAATTCTTCTAAAATAATTTTAATAAATACCGTTATAGGAATTGCCATTATTAAACCTGGAACTCCCCATATAAAGCCCCAAAACATTAACATTACTAATACAGCAATAATGTTTATCGAAAACGACTTCCCCATAAAAACAGGTTCTAAAATGGCTCCAAAAAGAACTTGTACTAAAGTAATTGAAAGAATAAAAAAGAATAAGCTACCTGTAGGATCTAATTCTATAAAAGCAAAAACAGAAAGTGAGATTACACAAACAAATGAACCCACCATTTGAACAAAATTAATTAGAAATGCGAAAAGCCCCCAGAAAACAGGAAAACTTACTCCAAAAGCATAACATGCTAATCCTGTACCTATCCCTGTTAATAAACTTACAAAGACTTTAACCTTTATAAATTTTATAAGATCATTTTCTATTTTCATGAATGTTTTAATAGAAGTATGCTTCTTTTTAAGAATAGTACGATTTAATAATTTTTGAACGTTTATTGATTCTCCCAACCATAATACTGCGAAAAAAACAGTCATTAAAGCCGAGGTTAGAAATTTAGATATTATACTAAAAGTAGAACCAAATTTATCAAAATCTATAAGATTCCCTTTATTGAAAAATCGCATTAGATCCTTATCATCATTAACACTTTGTACACCAATAAAAGATTCTATATTATAAACTAAATCATTAATCTTAATCTGTGCTTTTTCTAAAAAACTAGCATTAGTTGCTAAAATTTCTCTACTAGACATTTTCACTAACTCAAACCCTAGTACTAAACCGCTAATCATAATTAAAAGCACTACTGCTATACTCAATATTTTAGGAAAATTCCGCTTTTTAAAAAAACGCATAAGCGGTAAAAACTGCAAAGCGATAAACATTGAAAATATTAACGGAATAAAGATGAAAGACAACACCTTTAGTAAATAGAATATAATAGGAATTACAATAATTAGTAGTAATAGGTTGGTAGTACGCGTTTTGTCCATTCGGTTTATTATTCAAAACATAGAATATCTATGAAAGATAATCTACTTATATTAGATTTAGAGGCTTTGTTCTTTAATAATGAACTTATTAAGGGTTAAATTTCGTGAAAATTTTTATTCTAAAAAAATATTATTTACCTAAATTACTAATACTGTATTAAAATGGCACATCATCATCATCTGGGGTTCCGAAAGCATCTTCAGGAGAAGGAGAGAATTTATCAGCTTTAAATGTATCGTCATTAGCGGCATTCATTTTACTATGAAATTCTTGTCCAAAAGGCGTATCAAAATCATCAAGATTATCGAACTTACCTAGGTTACCAATAAATTTTAAACGAATATTTTCTAAACCACCATTTCTATGTTTTGCAACAATAAATTCAGCTTGACCAGCGGTAGGTGAACGTTCTTCATCATCCCATTCATCAATTTTATAATATTCTGGTCTAAATATAAAAGATACAATATCTGCATCTTGTTCAATCGCTCCAGATTCACGTAGATCGGATAATAACGGCCTTTTACTACCACCACGTGTTTCTACCGCACGAGACAATTGAGATAAAGCAATTACAGGAACACTTAATTCTTTAGCCAAAGCTTTTAAATTACGAGAAATGGTAGATATTTCTTGTTCACGATTTCCTCCAGATCCAGCAGCTGTCATTAATTGTAAATAATCTACAATGATCATTTTGATACCATGCTGCGAAGCTAAACGACGTGCTTTTGCTCTTAAATCAAAAATCGATAACGATGGTGTATCATCTATAAATAAAGGTGCTTTTTCTAATGCTTTTACTTTTACATTAAGCTGCTCCCATTCATGTTTTTCAAGTTTACCTGTTCTTAATTTTTCTGAAGACAAGCCTGTTTCACTTGAAATTAAACGAGTTATTAATTGTACAGATGCCATCTCTAATGAAAAAAAAGCAACAGGTATGTTGTGATTTACCGCTATATTTCTAGCCATGGAAAGTGTTAGTGCCGTTTTACCCATACCAGGACGAGCTGCAACAATAATTAAATCACTTTCTTGCCAACCAGAAGTTAACTTATCTAATTTATCAAATCCTGAAGGAATACCACTCATTCCTTCTTTCTTTGAAATTTCTTCAATCTTCTTTTTGGCTAGAATTACTAAATCTTGTGCTGTTTCACTCGATTTCTTAATATTCCCTTGGGTTACTTCATATAATTTAGTTTCTGCTCTATCTAATAAATCAAAAACGTCTTGAGTCTCATCATAAGAATCCTCTATAATTTCACTAGAAATTTTTATTAAACTACGCTGAATAAACTTTTGTAAAATAATACGCGCATGAAACTCTATATGCGCTGAAGAAGAGACTTTTTGAGTTAATGAAATAAGATAAAAATCACCGCCTGCTAAATCTAATTTAGCATTTGTTTTTAACTGTGTTGAAACCGTTAATAAGTCAATTGGCTGACTCTCTTGAAACAACATAAAGATAGCCTCAAATATATGCTGGTGCGATTCTTTATAAAAAGCATCAGCACTTAAAATATCTATAACCTCATCAACTCCTTTTTTATCAATCATCATTGCCCCGAGAACAACTTCTTCTAAATCAATAGCTTGTGGTGGTATTTTTCCTTTTTCAAGACTAATGATAGTACTTCTATCGACAGGGTATCCTTTTACTTGGCTTGGTTGTTTCATATGTTACGAAAGTAAATAAATTGTCCCTAAGGACGGGGTCATTATCTTAACAGCGAACTGTTAATAACTAAAAATTATTGTTAATAAGGACGAAAAACCTGAAGAGTTTAACTTCAGGTTTTATTGATTTTGAGGTTTTATCGCTACTAGCCTTTAAATACTCCCATTTCGGAATATTTATCCATACGTTTATTTACTAAATCTGTTGGTGATAAGTTTCTAAATTCTTCATAGGTGTTAATTATTGCATCTCTAACAGATTTAAATGTTTTCTCTCTATCGCTGTGCGCACCTCCTAAAGGTTCTTTAATTATTTCGTCTACTATTTTCATTCTCTTCATATCAGTAGCCGTTAATTTTAAAGCATCAGCAGCTTGTTCTTTATATTCCCAACTGCGCCATAATATTGAAGAACAAGACTCTGGTGAAATAACAGAATACCATGTGTTTTCTAACATTAATACTTTATCCCCTACTCCTATTCCTACTGCTCCACCTGATGCACCTTCTCCAATAACAATAGTAATAACAGGTACTTTTAAACGTGTCATCTCTAATATGTTTCTAGCAATAGCTTCTCCTTGTCCGCGTTCTTCTGCTTCTAATCCAGGGTAAGCGCCAGGAGTGTCCAATAATGTTACTACTGGAATACCAAACTTTTCAGCAGATTTCATTAAACGTAATGCTTTACGATAACCTTCAGGATTTGCCATACCAAAATTTCGATATTGGCGCGTTTTAGTATTATATCCTTTTTGTTGACCAATAAACATGAAACTTTGGTCACCTATCTTTCCTAAACCACCTATCATGGCTTTATCATCTTTATAATTACGATCACCATGAAGTTCTAAAAAAGAATCTCCACATAAGGCATTAAGATAATCTAATGTGTATGGTCTATTGGGGTGGCGTGACATTTGTACACGCTGCCAAGGTGTTAAATTTTTATAAATCTCTTTTTTAGTCGCAGTAAGTTTTTTATTTATTTGCTTACATGTCTCAGAAACATCTACATCACTTTCTTCTCCAATTACCTGACACTTATCTAGTTGTTCTTCTAATTCTTTAATTGGAAGTTCAAATTCTAAATACTCCATAGGGATAACTTCTTTTAAGTTTTTATTAGCATACAAACGTACATATTTTTTTATATGCAATGAGTTAAAAACACTAAAATTTGAGTATGTTTATTATTAACAGCACAAAAAACGACACATTCTAAAAAATTTAACAATTTTACTATCAAATTTTGATTAAATAACCTTTATTAACTACTCTTTTACTTTTTCATAAATCGTGTTACATGTCCTTCTTCAGTAAGAATTAAGTATAGTCCTGTATTTAAATTATTAATATTTGCTGAATTTCCAATCCCTTGATATACCTCTTGCCCTAAAGTATTAAGTATTTTCCATTTTGTTACACTTTCTATACCTTTAATAGTAATAACTCCATTACTTGGGTTAGGAAAAACACGAATATTAGTAGCTTTATAATTAAATTCATTTGTAGAAAGTGATGATTCTATAACATTAACAATAGTACGATCTTCATCGTCTTTAGTAAACTCAAATATGGTTACAGTATCACCAATAATGACAGTAAGTTCTTTATTGTTATTAGCCCAAGACATTTGAGGTTGAGGATAATTAGCGCGATGCGGATATAATAACATTTTAAAATTAGGTTCTACTATATTTTTACGTTTAAGACTAATCATATGACGCATTGCTACTGCATTGGGGTCAATTTCTTTATCATATGTTCCAATGTCTCTCATTATTAAATCAAAAGGTTCTGGAGAGCCGTTTGATTCTAACAATTGAACAAGTAATTGAGGTGAATTTGCACCTAAATCTTCCTTATATTTCAAGATTAGTTTATTGTTAGTCTTTACCGGTGTATCAAATAAAAACTCAGTTTGATTTGAGACGTTAAAAGGGACATTTGCGACCCATTCATAATCATGCAGTTCTTCATCTTTTTTAATATCGTCTACTACTAACGCAAAAGGATAATCTCCTTTAATAAACACAACTGTTCTAATGGCTTTTTCTACATCTTCCAATTTTTTCATATACCCTAATTCACTATCAGGTCCTATTTGTTTCCAATCGGGAATCTCTGAACCTGGAAAAGTAAACTCTTCCCATTTTTTATTTATATATTCTTTATCTGGATCATTTCTAGCGAAATAATAATTATATGCAAAAGTAGCATCTCCTTGGGCTAACATATAATCTTTATCATCTTCATAACGCATTAAAATACCTGGAGCAGATCGCCAAGCGCTTCTATTTCCACAGTCATATGCTAATCCATCTATGAGAACAGTTGCATGCTCATCTGATTTTGTATCATGATAATCATTATCTGATATCCACTGTCGCCCATAGCCACTCAGGGTAAACATATTTCTATCACTATGTAAATGCCCCGTAAAATAGGCATCCATGCGACATTCAAAATCAAATCTAACCATATCTTCTCCCCATTTTGAACGTGTATTCACGATACCTCGTTCTAAATCGACTGCAGTGGTATTTAATCCCATTTCCACACCTATTTGTCCAGGGTCGTTATTATTTTCAATTTTATCCATTCCAAAAACAATAGTAGCCAATTGCATTTTTCTCAACTCAGTAAAATTATCGGCAAAGGTTTGATAATGACAATCTATTAGTTTGTCGTTTGGAAACATGTATTTAGCTCCCCAAACAGGATCTCCTTTATAAAAACCATTACCCCAACCCTGTCCATCATGGTGAGAATACATATCTCCTCCCACCCAAGGTTGTTGTTCTCTTAGACCAATTTCTATAGATTTATAAAAATTACTCGTTTCGAAAAAATTCTCTCCTCTTCTTGCTTGAATAATGCAAGAGTAAATACCTTGTTGCATTCCAAAAGCGTAATATCCATATCCTTCTCTTGGAAATCCACTTTCTCTCACTCCATTGTAACATAAAAAATTTCGTATTTTATCTTCATTACTTGATAAGATGTCTGGCATTTCTCCAGGTTCACCTTCAATAGCAGCTGCACATACTACAATATTATCATGGAAAGTAGCCCAATTACCAGATCGTTCTATTAATTCAATACCTTGAGCTAATCCACCGTAATCAATTCTATTAGAAATCATTCTAGCTATAAAGCCACGTACTTTGTTTCGCTCATTTGTATCCATATTATTATATAAGAAATCGTAAGTAATACCTATATTCATATCGACATCGTGAACCAATCTATTATCATAATTTGGTTTGTAAGTACTATTAATTGTTCCCACAAAATTTGAAAAATCTTTAGCTATAGCATCTAAATCTGATTGATTATTTTCCATTAATGAATTATAACTCATTATCATATAATCAAAAGAGGTCCGTTCATATATTGGTTTTGATCTAATTAGCGGAAGCATATAATCCATAGCAGATTTTATGTAGGAGACGTTATTAAATCGCTGTCTTTGATTTTCAAGATCATCAGGTCCAAATAATATACGAGGATGGATTCCAGCTTCAGGTAAACTTGATAGTTCTCTTACATTTGGCGCTTTTTTATTTACTCTAACTACATTTATAAAGGCACTTGTTTCATGGTTATTGTTGGCTACAATCAATTTTACTTTAGCATGTTGGTAACGTTTTCCGTTAGACATGGAAATTGTTGCATTTAAATTATTTCCTGTTTGAATTTGAGCTTCTCCACTCACTACAGACCATTTTACATTTGAAATATTTGTTAGATTGGTTGAAGCAAGCAAGTTCGTTTGAGTATTTGTTCCTTCAGTCATTATGGTTTTGCCGTTGCTAATCTGTAATTTTTTTACAATAGGATTAGTATCAACTAGAGTATTTATTTTGTATAATTGATTAACTTCATAAGAGCTAATAGCACGATTAAATACGCCAAGCTCGTCTAAGGCAACTTCGGTATAATTATTACCAATATCTCTTTTTGCGACATAAAAAGAGCGTCTACTGTCAGAATCAGAAAAACCAGAATCAAAATTAAAATCTAATGTAGAATTTAAAACATTATCCATGTAAGTCTTAACATTACCTGATGGCTTGGTAAAATCTGCAACAATAACAACATGATGCCATTCGCCATCTAGAACTTCTGTTCCTAAGACGCGTTGCTGTGCATTGTTAAACATAACCTGAAGTCCTTGGCTGTATGTGATTTGAAAATTATTATGCTGCGCAAAAACTCGTTGATTTCTATCTGTACTGTCGTCATAAAGATGCTTAATCCAAAATGAGCACGAAAACCCATTAGAATAAATAAAATTACCAAGTTTATAATTACCATAAGAATGCGCTCGAAAGGCGGCATCTACGCCATGAAAATTCATAGCTTTCCCCCTAGGGCCATTAATTAATTGAGGTCGATTAGTATTAACCCATTCTACATTACTCTTTGTTGTTAAATCAGGAAAAAAATCATCTGAAGATATATCTTCAAAATCTTCATACAAATAAGGGTTCAAACTTAATATTTCATCGTTTTTGGTTTGCGAAATTAATGAAAGAGAAATTAAGAAAAAATAGGAGAAATACAAAAAATTGTTTTTTTTAAAACAAAACGAATTTATTAGTTTACACATGATCTCTAAGGTATATAGTTTAACAATGAATAGTTATGTAGTTTGTTAAATTAGATAAAAAAACGGTTAAGTAAACAATTAATTCGTTTAAATGCAATTTACTATGCATGAATAGTAAATTATATAATCTTTAATTTTGTTTTTTGACTGCTAATTATGCAAGTTTAAGTTTAGTAAAAAAAAAAAATGATAAATCATTAAATTATAAGATCTTATAGACTAAATCAATGTTTTTACACCTACTAAAACTTATTGATTTTCATGTTAAAAAATAGAATGCTTTTAGTTTGATATGCTTTTAATCTGGTTTTTATGCTTTTTACCTGTATTTTGTTTTTTTTAATTGATTAAATAGTATCAAAAATAATAAATTTTGTATGTTAAATTTATCAAAATAAGAATTGCTCCAATTCTATCAAGAAAAATTGTGATTAATAAGTTATTGAAACAATATTCGAAATATTATTAAGAGTATTGAAAAAACTTTGATAATAATTAGGTTTATTTATATATCATGAGATTTTATTAATAAACGAGATATTATTCTAAGAATTGGTTTTAGAAGTATTAAAATTTACTCCAAACGAGTATAAATGAGTTATAAAATCAGTGAATTCTATTTTGGAAAAGTCTAGAGCAATCAAGACATAAATATTGCTTTAAAATGCAATAGAATATTAATAAAAAAAAGTATTTATGATTAGATTTTATTTGAATTTCATGATTTTATTAGTTTTATCTACAACATTAGTTAACGCTCAAAGATCTAAGAAAGGTGGTTATATTTACGGATGGGATAATTACACTACCGATAATGAAATAGGTTTAGGAAGCAGATCAGTTGTATGGGATTCTACAGGTGTAGCAGAAATAAAGCATGCACCAGATGTTGGTATACACCCTAGAGTATACTTTGGCCCATCAGAAATACCAGGCATAAAAAATAGATTAGATAATACTTTAAGCGGTAAAGAAGTAAAAGCTTCAATTAGAGCTTATGCTTTATTATTAAACTTAGGTCATAGTAATTATAATCAGAACGCAGACTATGCCAAAGATCCTTCAGGAAATAGATACATAGATAATAGTGGTGCATGGGATGGAGCTACACAATATAATGCATTAAAGAATGAAGATCCAGCAGTTTGGGATGGTGTTGATCTTAAACGAATACATAGAACAGCCACTGGTATGTCTTTAGAAGCATTCATGTGTTTATTATATCCTACTGAAACAGATCCTGCACTAGGTGTTTCATATGAGCAAAGGGCTACAAGTTTGGCTAAAGCGATGACCTTTTGGGCTACATTGGTTATAGGAGACCCTGAGGTTAACCCTAACTCGAATAATTTTAATAAATTCGGTGGAACTCATATGGCTTTGTGTTATGATTTGATGTACAATAAGCTAACACCGTTACAGCGTCAAACTATAAGGTCAGCTTTAGTTCAAATAATCCCTGATTACCCTAGACATGGATATGGTACAACAGCTTATTCAAATACTAGTAATTGGTCTACGCTCAATAGCTTTGAAATTATAACAAATCTCGCTATAGAAGGAGAGCCGGGTTACAAACCTGAACTTACTAAAGAGTGGATGCGTGCTGTACATAATTTTATAAATTATGGGTGGTATAAATCGGGAGCCGGTTACGAGGGGTTAGGAAAAAACTATCAATTTACAACAACACTGATAGCCTGTGCTAAAAGAGGTTATAGCCTATTATCTCATCCGCATGTTAAAGCATATGCCGAAGAGTTTTTGCCTGCTATAATGCAGCCTTTTGGGAATGGGTTTACAAGTTATGATGTATGGGGAGGCTCTGGTGTCGATCAAGTAGAAGGGAGATATAAGTTTAATTCATCTGATGTAATTGGTTTAAAATGGGTATTCCCAACAAGTGAAAAAGTAGATTTTGTATGGAGAAATTATATAAAGAGTACACATCTTAACAATTCTACAGGGTATGTATACTCTCAAATAGCTCCAGACGATAGCTATAATAATTATCTAATCCCTGCTGCTGCTTTTGCATTAGACTACTCAACCCAACCATGGCAAGAACAAGCAAATGTTGCTATTAAAACAGATTATGTTGCAAAGGATAGAGGGTTAGCTGTTTTTAAAAGTAGTAAAAATAAAGAGGCGCTATCTGTTCAATTTCATGCAAGGCAAGACATGGGTGGACATACGCATGGAGACCGTTTAGATTTTACGTTAAGCGGATTAGGTCGTATTTGGATTAGAAAAACTTATGGAGGAAGTCAGTTTCAACCTTCAAAATATCACTCTATGGTTTTAATTGATGATCTAGGAGTTCCTCTTGGAGATCCAGATGGAGATAAGAGTAGACAACCTGCAACTATTTTAAATTATGACATTTCAGATGAGTTTTCAAAAATAGCTGGAGATGCGACTTATGCATACAAATGGGATTGGCATTGGGCTCCTAGGGATTCTTCGCAAGATCATCCATGGTTAGGAAGTAATGGCTGGGAAAAAGTAACTGAAAATTGGAACGACTTTTTATATGAACCACAAACCGAACCACAATTTAATATTCCATTTTACGATTATCCGCATTGGACAATAGCTAATAAATTAGAACGATTAGTTAAAAGAGTATACAATCCTGTAGAAAAAGTAGTTAGAAATATAGGATTAGTCAGAGGACAACATCCTATGCTAATTGTCGTAGATGACGTAAAAAAAGATGAAGATACACATAATTATAAATGGACAGCTCAAATAGCTGGGGATTTAGAGATTGATCGTTACGATGTTAATTTGTCTGATATTAATTATAAATGTGATATTATTTTAAAAGAACCAGTTTCAACAGGAAATCGAAGACTTTTAGTAAGGGTTTTACAAAATGAAAATTATGATGGAACTACAAACCCAGGTGAAATTGAACTTTTAGATTATGTAGACTATTTTAACGGTACTCCTTTTAACCCTAATCCAAATTATGATCGCTCAAGACTTGTTGTAGAAAGCAATAGTGTTACTCCAAATTTTAAGGTGTTAATATATCCATATACTCTAGGAGATGAATTACCAACTACCAATTGGAATAATTCGCGAACAGAGTTGCACATTCAATTTTCTAACCACGAAGAATATATCTTTTTTCCTAAGGACGGGGAAGATAATACTCAAATAGAACTTTCAAATGCTCCTCTTAGTCTAAACGAATTTGACACTTTGGCTGATAAAGTGTTTTTATTTCCTAATCCTTCTAATGAGCAAGTGACTTTACATTCTAATAAGCAAATGAAAGAAATTGAAATCTATGATGTTTCTGGTCGATTTATTTTAAAGAAAAAAGATTTAGATAATAAAGAAATAATTCTTAATACGAGTCAATTAAATCCTGGAGTGTATTTTATAACCTCATTAAATATTGATGGTATACTAATTACTTCTAAATTAATAATTAAATAACTTTTAGAAAAAGATTTATTTTACATGATAAGAAGCATAGCTACTTTTTTAAAATATATTGATTGTCTGTTTTATAGAAATCAAAAGCAATTGGCTAAGTTCTAATTAGCATATTGAATAGTTCTTGTTTGTACTCAAATCAGGCGCTATTAGATGCAAAAGCAATTGCTGCCACTGTTGTCATTTTACTGGTAGAGTTCTTAATCTTTTCGAGTATTAAGAACCTATTTAAATAATTTTGCAAATATTTTGTTGCTACTCCATTGAAAGAATCCATAAATTTTCTCAATCTCATATCCATATTATTTACATTTTGTATGTGATAGACTTTATCCACAGTTCGCTGGCCTTTTGACGCATTGAACTTTTTATGAGTAACTGTATGAGCTTTTGTAAATGCGCCATAACTTCTATGACCATCACTACAGAGCACATCAGCTTTATCTAGTTTTCCTTTTAGTATCCTATCTAAATCCTTTTTACTAATACGTCCTCTTGTAGCGACTTTAAAGTCTTTATTTCCAGATCTATCACAAGTAGCAATTACAGCAACGTTTTCATTACTTATACCTACTTTACTTGCTTTCTCACCTCGCTTTTTTGGTTTTCTATCTAAATAACGATTTCCCTTTTCTGAATAGGCAAAAAACAAATCGTCACTCCCTACAATCCCTTGAAAATCTTCTACTTAAATACTAGAAAATGACGTGAGTAACTTATGCCTCCAATCAAAAGCGGTTTGTATGGAAATCTCAGTTTCTTTTGCACTCTTTCTAATACTATAGCCAGATAACAAACAAAATAAATAACGATTTAATTTGTCTTTTTTCTTGATATTATACCAAAATTTCCCTGTGGTCTCACTAAAATTCTTCTTACAGCCGTTACAGAGATAACGCTGAACTCCTTTAAGCTTGCC
>CALGLR010000113.1 GCA_937959395.1 uncultured Flavobacteriaceae bacterium
ACTGAGTTATGGGCTTTAAAGCACCAATGTTTTTTAAAGTTTGATTTAACTGTTCCTGTTTTTAATACAATAAAAATAAGTAATTAAGTCTGTTATCAATATAGATAATATGGGCTTGACCATTGATGGACTGAGTTCGATTAATAACTATTTGATTTAATTATTGAATACGTCATTCTGAACTTGTTTCAGAATCACATCACATAATTCGTATAGAAACATTATAATTAATGCGACCCTTAAACAAGTTCAGGGTGACGTAAAATATTAATATACAATATTAAATCAGACTCAAGTTTATAATGCTCAAAGATAACAAAGACCTCTTTAAACCACCTACTCACTTAAAAAATTAACAAAAAAAAAGCCCCTTATTAAAAGGACTTTTTTTTAGAGAGTAATTTTTTTTAATTCAATTCATTAAAAATATCATGCATTAAACGCTTCTTATCGTTTATGCTTTCTTCTAATGAAATCATTGTTTCTGTTCTGTATACACCGTCAATATCATCTAACATGAAAATAATATCTTTAGCATGTTCAGTATTTTTTGCTCTTATTTTACAGAAAATATTAAATTTTCCAGTAGTAACATGCGCAACAGTAACATATGGGATATCATTAATACGCTCTAATACAAACTTAGTTTGTGATGTGTTTTGTAAAAAAACACCAACATAAGCGATAAATGAATAGCCTAACTTTGTATAGTCCAAAGTTAATGATGACCCTTTAATAATCCCTGCATCATCCATTTTCTTAACTCTTACATGAACAGTTCCTGCAGATATCAATAACTTCTTAGCTATATCTGTAAATGGAACTCTTGTGTTATCTATTAACATGTCAAGAATTTGGTGATCTATTTCGTCTAATTTAAATTTTGCCATTTTTGGTTTTTTAATCAAGCTACAAAACTAGAACATTTTTAATAAACTGTCTAACCTTTTGCTTTAATTTTAGTATTTTTTTATAAAGACTTTTTCATTGTTTATCATTATATAATCAACGATAGCACCTATGTTTAGTGATTTCTTTTGCGTATCGGAAACTGAAGCATTTTTTGCATCAATCTCTCTATGCGCATAAAAATTCTGTAATGTTTCTATCTTTTTTACGACAGGAATAAAATTTATTTGATTTTTTAACAGTTTTTCCTCAAATTGAATAGCGACATCCACACGTTTAGAATCTATAATTGTATTACGAATTATAATATCGTAAAATAATTTATCATTTTCAGGAATTAGAAAATATTTTTCGTGTTTTTTTCCTTCAATTTCATTTAAAGCTATGTAATTCAATGAAGTAAGGTAAGATTGAAAAATATAACGTCTCACCACTTCCCGATCATAATCATCCTTATAATGTCCTGCTTCAAATAAAATAGTGGGCACGTCTAAACTTTGAAAAGAATCTCCCACACAATTATTATTAAAACCATCATCATAAATTCCTACTTGATTCGGGATTTCGTTTTGCAGCATTGCATTCATTTCTGCGATAATTTCCATCGAAATGGTTCTAGATTCAGTTACTGCTCTTGTAGGCTCTGCTGCGGGCGTTAAAAAAGAAACCGTTGCCACATTTGATGTCGCACCAGCGCTAAATATAGTACGTTGCCCATGAAGATTAAAACAATAATTGGGTTTAAATCTATCAAAAACAGCTTTTAGCACCTTACTTTCTGGTTGTGATACATTTTGAGCATCTCTATTTAAATCAACTTCATTTGCATTTAATCGCGTGTATGCATTTGCACCATCTGGATTAAGCATAGGAATAACAGTTAATGTACAATTGTTTGATATGTTGTTTGCTATTTCACTATTAGAACTTAAGACATTAAACAAATCAAACAATGCTTTTGTGGTCGTCGATTCGTTTCCGTGCATTTGAGACCATAGCAAAATTCTCTTTTTTCCTTTTCCTATAGTTATAGAATGTATAGGCGCTTTTAAAACCGAGTGCCCAATAACTTCAACTTTAAAAGTATTTGGCAAATTAGCTATTAAAGGGCTTAGATTATTTAAGGTAATATAACGTCCAAAAAGTGACGGTTCTTTATGCGATGTAAACAACGCTTTTAAGGTTTCATTTTGCATTCTTATAGTCGTGTAAGTTTACAAAGGTAAATAAACGAATGATTACAAATGTAAACAGCATAAATACATCAGTGTGTTTACAATTGTAATCAAATAGTTTTCTTTTGTTATCGCAAACCGCAATTGCTTTGGTATAAAATCTTACAAATTAATATTTTACATACTAATTTATTATAAATTAGTGTTTTATGTTTATTTATATAAAGTGTTACTTTTATATTTAATCATTTTTAACACAATATTAATTGCTTATTAAAGCAATATGTTTACATTTGTAACATACAGTTATCCATTTTAACCGTTTACAATGATAAACAACGAAGAATTTACAAAACGACTAAAAAAAGTCATCGAATTTTACGGAGAAAGCGCCTCTTCATTTTCTGAAAAAATAGGTGTTCAACGCTCTAGTATTTCGCATTTATTATCAGGCAGAAATAAACCCAGTTTAGAGTTTATTCTTAAAGTGCTTTCTGCCTACCCTGAAATAGATTTGTATTGGTTAATGAATGGTAAAGGACAATTTCCTCCTGGAGCAAAAAAAGAAACTCCAACACCTTCTCCTGAAAAAAAAGATTTGTTTTCTAATCCTAAAACAACGACTCCAAAATTAGAAATCGAAAAAAAAGTAACTCAAATTCATTCTTCGAATAATTCCAAAGAAATAGATCGTATCGTTATTTTTTATAAAGATGGTAGTTTTTCAAATTTTCAGAATTAGAAAACTTTTAAAAATTTACTCAGGCGCTACACCTCTATAATCCCCTCGAGGGGATATTCATAAAATGCGCAATAACTATTATAAACGTTTTTTTTCGAATATGCGATTCTCAGCTTGGTCATTCTGAGAAGGGAGGCACGACCGACGTGAGAATCTCATGAATCGAAATTTAAATCATTATTATTAATTTACTCAGATATTACACCCCTATAATCCCCTCGAGGGGATATTTGTTAGTTGGTCTTAGTTATATTTTTAGTTTTTTTGAGTATGCGTGTTATTAGAAACTATAAAAATTTAACACGACTGTCATTCCTGCGTAGGCAGGAATCCAATAGTTTGTTTGAAACATTAAAACCTAAAACGACTCATGATGTCATTTAATGAAACCTATAATATTCATAACAACAAATAACATTACAACCCTGTGGATTCCTGCCTGCGCAGGAATAACAAGATAAGTTCGCGGTGGCTGAGCGTAGCCGAAGTCACAATTAATCACTAGCAATGACTTCGGCTACGCTCAGTCACCAGTAATAAAAAAAGAATCTCATGTCATTACTGTGAAAATAAGAATCCTCTCTCACATTAAATTCATTACTAGCCATGACTTCGACTACGCTCTGTCACCGTTAATAAAAAGAAGAACATCGTGTATTACTTATTTAATAGACACCACACTATTATAGCAACACATTTCGTAGCTTTGCAACAAAAATCAAAACATGCATAAAGGATTCATTATAATTATTCTATTAACACTTACAAGTTGTTATAATATAGAGCGCAATTGTAACGATTATAAAACTGGGACTTTTGAGTTTGATTATATAGACAATGGAGAAGCTAAAAAAGGATTCTTTGTACGAACTGAAACCTTAAATATAGACTACTTTAACAATACTATAGACACAGCTTCAGTTCGATGGATTAACGATTGTGAGTTTATACAAAAAAAGCTACACCCAAAAAATCAAAAAGAGCAAGTCGCAATACATATGAAAATATTAACCACCTCTAAAGATTCTTACACTTTTGAATACGCTGTGGCTGCTCCAGATGGCATAAAAACAAAACGTGTAGAAAAAGGGACGGCTTACAAAACCACTAAAGTTCCAAGCCAAATTTTAACTATTCAATAAAAAGTGCTTTTCTAAAAAGCCATATTAGGCTGTTTTTATTAATTCAACTATTTGAAATACAGAAAACTAACACAAGTAAACACACTTTAACCTACTAATACGTATTTTAACGAAAATTCTGTTTTTTATCCTATAAAATGTTGATTTTCTCGTTTTTAACATTTTATTAACAAAAAAAACTTCCAAATGTTAATTTTTTTTCTATTTTTGTATTCTAATTAATAATTAATCTATAATCCCTTCATTATGAAAACTAAAAAGTACGTGATCGCGTTAGCGATCGTAGGTGGTATGTTATTTACAGCACAAGCAACTAACATAATTGACCTCAATGAACAAACTACATTCGACAAAGTTAGACCTAAAACAGCAAAGACAATCGGATCAGCTGGCTAAAAATTCTTTTAGTAAAAAATCATTAATAATAGGGACTGTTATTGCTACTTTTATAGCATTAACACCCTATTTTTTTTATTTATATACTAATGTCCCAAGTGAACGAATATGGATTACTTCTTGGTTCACATTTGATAGCGGAGCAGATTGGAATGATGCCAATTATGCAATTTGGGTTTTAATTGGTAAATTATTGCCATTATCTTTAATACTCCTTTGGTTTGTAACTTGTAGACATTGGTGGTACCATGCGCTTTTAGTCCCAATCTCTATGTACATCTATCAAATAATTGGTTTTTTCAATGATAATTTAAGTTATTTTGATGATTTTAAACTAAAACATTTATTTCCTTTTATGGCTGTTGTCATCCCCTTAATTTATCTTTCTAGAGCGCGATTGTTTAATCGAATAAATAATGTTGAAAAATCTACGCAAGAATTAGAAGATGAAATACGAATAAGTCCTAAAAGCGTCTTTGGATTTGTAAAACAATATTTTTAGAATGCGACTTTATTAAAATATATAAATCTCACTTTTATTGAAGTGGGATTTTTTTGTTTTAGTTTTTTTGGCTTCGGCTACGCTAAGCCACCACTAACAATAATCTCGGTGACTTAGCGTAGCCGAAGTCCCATTCCCACAAAACAAGAACCCACAAGTAAACAGCAACAGGGCAAAAGCATTCAAAATTAGATAGAAATTAAAATTTATATTATTTTAGTATTGAATTCTATTTTATTCTGCCATCTGGCAGAATAAAAAAAATGAATATTCCTTCTGAATCAAAATTTAACAAGAATTTTCTGTC
>CALGLR010000114.1 GCA_937959395.1 uncultured Flavobacteriaceae bacterium
CATCACGGTCAAAATCAGCAAAAGCTGTAACTCCCTGAAATGATGGTAAAAAATCATGTGTAATACTCTCA
The DNA here is from genome assembly GCA_937959395.1 of uncultured Flavobacteriaceae bacterium. Lineage (GTDB taxonomy): Bacteria > Bacteroidota > Bacteroidia > Flavobacteriales > Flavobacteriaceae > JAHDGB01. The sequence goes on from CALGLR010000114.1 coordinate 72, forward strand.
AAGGTGCCATCTCGTGAACCCTTGAATAAATAAGCTTCTTCAAATACTGCATCTACCTCTCCTAATAATAATAGATCTGCATATTTATCATTATTAAGATCGCCCCAAGCAAATTGCCCATTAGTTATTGTATCACTAAATAAATAATCATCTTGGATAAAAGTGCCTCCGTCATTAACGAAAAATAACGTCTTAGCATCACCATTATTTGATAAACCTGTTATAAATATATCAAGATCATCATCTCTATCTACATTAACAAATGCTATATCTCCATTAGTAAACTGCTCGTTAAATATAATTTCACTTACTTGAAAAACCCCTTGACTGTCATTATTATATAATATAATTCGGTATTGATCTCCAGCTGGATTATCAGTTCCCATAACTACAATATCCATATCCCCATCCTTATCATAGTCTCCTACGGATGATTGAGAATTTTGTAACGGTATAAATACATTCTGTTGTGTTGATTGAAAAAATTGTGCCTGAGCACTAAACGGCATTACAAACAATAGCGCTATTAATAAAGAATTGAGGGAGTAATCATTCATAACTGTAAACTTAATAGAAATGCCGCAAAGGAAAAATGATAAACAAAAAAAAGCGCCTTCTTTCGAAGGCGCTTTTAACATTTGGCTGGTTAGCTAATGTTTTATAAAGTCTTAGTTATTGATAAGACGGAATTCAGTACGACGGTTATCAGCATGCTGACGCTCAGTACAAGAAACACCATCTGCACAACGATTCTTAAGTTTGTTTTCTCCGAAACCGTTTGCAACAAGTAAGCTGTTGTTTACTCCTTTAGAAATAAGGTAGTTTGCAACAGATTGTGCACGACGCTCAGAAAGATCTTGGTTAGAAGCAGAAGCTCCTCTAGAATCAGTATGTGAAGCAATCTCTAATTTTACACCTGGGTTTTGAGCTAATAATGGCATAAGACGTGTGTCAATGATGCTTTTAGCAGCAGGAGTTAATGTAGCAGAGTTAGTATTCCAGTTGATAGGAAGTGCTTGGTACTCAACAAGAGCACACTCAACTTCTCTCCAAGTAGTAAGACCACCTTTTTGCTTAAGAACTTCTTTAGAAACAGTAGAGAAAGTAGCAGCAACAACATCTTCAGTTGTAGTTGCATCTTTAACCATTACAGTTTTAGTAATAGTTGCAAATTCAGCTGGGATTTCTTCGTCAACAACACGTGCTGGTTGATCAATTACTCTTACAGTGTAAGTTCCGTTTGCAGAACCTCCTGGAGTAGATTGAACAGCAGCGTCAGAAGCTAAAGTACGCTTAGATACCGTAGTATATTCTGCTGGGTATCCTTTGTAACACCAGTAACGACAATCGTCAGGGTTAGAAGAAGCACAATCAGGAGCTGGAGCACCTAATTCCCACTGCGCATATGCAGATTTTACTTCAATAGTTTCAGTATCGTTAGAAAAAGATGCAGGAACAATTCTTAAAGAAGAACCTGAAGTACTTTTTACATAAGTTACTGTTTCAGTTTTGTAAGTAGCTGGAATTACTCGAAGACGCTTAGAAGCCTCTTTTACCATAACACGCTCAGTTACTGAATCATATTGAGCAGGTACTACCTTAAGAACTTTGTAAGCAGGAGTCTTTTGGATTTGAACACTTTGAGTCTCATAGATATCAGGAGTAGTACAACGTACGTAACACTTTCCTGGCTCAGGGTTTGTTGGTAAATCTTGTGCTTGCACATTTGCAAATGCAAAACCTACAAAGGCACATAAAAATAAAATTTTCTTCATAATGTTGATTTTAAAAGTAATTGTTGTGAATTTCAATTTCAAAGTACAAAAATAAGAGCTTTCCTTAACAAATGCGTTAACTTTTTTTTAAGAATTTTTATTTCTGACGAAATCACATCTTTTATCGATGAAATACATGAATAAAATGAAACTTAGCAATTGTTATGATATTAATGCATAAATCCTCAAAAACTAGACACTCTCAAATTTCTTCAAAACGTCTAAAACAAGCTTGTGAGACGCATTACTGTAGTCATAATGAGTTACAATCCTCAACTTACCCTGCCCCATGTCACTTATAATTACATCATTATCAAAAAGATAACTAACAAAAGCAGCTTCATCGGTCGTTTCTTTTAGATTGAAAATTAAAATATTGGTCTCTGTTTTCTCTACAGATTTAACATATGAAAGCGATTCAAGTAACCCTGCAATTTCTTTTGCCTTAGCGTGATCATCACTCATTCTTTCAATATTATGATCTAGTCCATATAATCCAGCAGCTGCCATAAAGCCCACTTGCCTCATTCCTCCCCCTAGCACTTTACGCACGCGCATTGCCTTGTTCATAAACTGCTGCTTACCTACTAAAACAGAACCCATAGGAGCTCCCAGTCCCTTTGATAAACATACAGAGATGGTATCAAACAATTCACCATAAGAGCTAGCTGTTTGACCAGTTGCTACAAGTGCATTCCATAAACGTGCACCATCTAGGTGTAACCCTAATCCATGTGTATCACAAACCTCTTTTATTTTCACAATCTCATCTAGATCATAACAAGCACCTCCTCCTTTATTTGTAGTGTTTTCTAGACATACCAAGGTTGAGAGCGGACTATGATAAAAATCTGGTGGATTTATAGCTTCAATTACTTGTTCAGCTGTAAACATTCCTCTATGACCATCTAATAGCTTACATGAAATACCACTATTAAATGAAGCGCCTCCTCCTTCATAATTAAAAATATGTGAATATTTATCGCATATTACTTGATCACCAGAGTTCGTATGTAATTTTAATGCAGCTTGATTCGCCATAGTTCCGCTTGGAAAAAAAAGTGCTTGAGGTTTATTAAATAATTCTGCTATTCGTTTTTCTAAACGATTTACAGTTTCATCTTCTTTATACACATCATCTCCTACTCTAGCATTTAACATGGCCTCTAACATTCCTTTAGAAGGCTTAGTTACCGTATCACTTCTTAAATCTATAATCATATTTTTAATTTGAAAGGTAATTACATCTGTCACTACCTATTGGAGATCCATCAGGTATTTTTGGTGACTTCTTTAGCTTGAAATTTTCTGGCTTATTTTTAAATTCATTAATAAGATTTAGGTACTCCTTATTATATATCTTATTATTTTTTGACTTCGATAAATAATCAGAAATAGTATTAATAGCATTATTTGCATAAGCCTTAACTTGAAAATAACTATCGTTTGCAATTGCTAAATTCATAATATATTCTAGAGTATTTATATTTATGGATTGCTGCACTTCATTTAGATACTCCTCTTTATGATTTTTCTTAAAAGTCACTTCTATAAGTTTTTGTAACACATCGTTTAGCCCTAATTGATTTTTATTTAAACTTTTTTGTTGAACCAATCTATTTGCACGTTGTGCGTTTAGTAATAAACGTAATGTCATCTCACTTGCCGTTGAAGCGACACTTAAAGCATCAAATGCTACATTAGTTTGTCCTTTAAAAGATTCTCTGGTTCGTTCATAGCCAAAAGCTCTTGGAGGAAATAGTTCTAACTTATCTTTAGGAATTGCAATTGCTTTCGCTGAAATTGTTTTTAACAACATCGCTAAGGCTTCTTTTTGCGTTTCTTCATTAATAACTTTACTTATGAGTTGATCATCACCTTTAACTACGTAATTATAATCTAGACCACCAATAATTTTGGAAGCCGCTTCGGTTTGAAATCGATGCAAAAAATATAAGGGTACAAATACATCTTCTAATACAGAGTAAGGTTCATTAGTTCTAATATTATCTTTAGAGAAATTAGAAACTGCTTTTTCTCTTACTTTTAAAATGTTTTCTAATTCTTCTGAAGCACTTTTACCGTTATCCCATAAATGTGCTAAAGCATGTGCTCCTCCTTCAGGTCTTGCATCGGCATCTGTAATAAAACGTAAACCCGCTTTTTTAGCTTTGTCTAATATTTTATTAAGTGCTTCTTTCTCATTATTGTTTTTGCTGTCAAATTCAGAATAAGAATAAGCCACTGTTACTTTGTCCCACTCACCTATTCCAGTAGCATAAGCATTGCTTAAATCGATTTCGCCATTTTTTAATGTAATATTTGGGTGTGGATAATCCATTACCGAAGCTCTATTATTAGTACTTGCAGCAAAATTATGCGCAAAACCTATGGTATGTCCAACTTCATGAGCGCTAAGTTGCCTAATACGAGCTAATGCCATATCTAACATGGGTTGGTAATTATTATCACGTTCAGCAAATGGCTTATTCAATAAAGCTTGAGCAATTAAAAAATCTTGGCGTATTCTTAAACTTCCTAAACTTACATGACCTTTTATAATTTCACCAGTTCTAGGATCGGTTACACTCCCTCCATAACTCCATCCTCTAGTTGAACGATGTACCCATTGTATGACATTATATCTGCAATCCATTGGATCTGCATCAGAAGGAAGTAACTTCACTTGAAATGCGTCTTTAAACCCAATAGTGTTATACGCTTCATTCCACCAACTTGCACCTTCTAAAAGAGCAGATCTTACTGGTTCTGGCGTACCAGGATCTAAATAATAAATGATGGGGTTTTTAGCTTCACTAATTTTTGCTTCCGGGTTTTTCTTTTCTAAGCGATGACGGATAACATATCGTTTTTTAATGGACTCATATATAGGCGTCGCATAATCTAAATAAGACATTGAAATAGCACCACTTCTTGTATCGAATACTCTTTTTTTATAATTATTATCCGGCAATTCAATAAAAGAATGATGTTGAATGACGCTTACTAATGATGCCGTTGGAGCAACACTTCTAATATTTTTCCCTATAGGATTTCCTTTAAAAGTAAGTAAAGCTTCAAATTCAACATTTTTAGGAAAGGCTTTTGTTCGTTCTAACGATAAAACACTTTTTGTTAAATCAATTTTATAATCACCTTCTTTTGATTGTTTTAATCTGTTCGAAACACCATGAGCATCTTCCATTAAAAAAGGCGTTAAATCAATTTTATAAACACCATTGTTTTGAGATTCAATTTTGAAACCAAATAAAACTGATTTTGCAAACGCTTGCTCTACACTCTTCTTTTCTAAATTGTTAGCTGTTATTGCTCTATAATTTTGATTGGGCTGAATTAATAATAGTTTATTTCCTGCTTTTATAAACTTAACGACACGTTCGCGTCCTAACTGTCCTCTATCCAGACCAATATCATTAGACCCTAATCCAGAAGCTAATGAATTAACGTACAAAAACTCTTGATTAAGGTTTTTTACCTCTAAAAGAATTTGGTCTTTAGCTTCATTATATTCATAATTAAAGTAGCCATTATATTTTTTTGATTGCGCCGCAGATAGACTAAAAGATAAAAAAAGAATGCCACTTAGGATTTTATTAATCATGATGAAAAATTAGGATGTAAAGCTACATAATTTACATCAAAAAATGACAGTAAATAGTTTTAGATTGGGCTTATAAACTCTATTTTTGTCTCATACATTAAAAAAATACAAATGATAAATCAAGATCAAATTAAAGATCTACAAAAACGCCTGCATACTTTAAGGCAATATCTTTGACATAGATGCCAAATTAATAGAAATTCAGAACGAAGAAGAACAAACTTTCGATCCCAATTTCTGGAACGATTCCAAAGCTGCAGAAATTGTTATGAAATCGCTTCGAGTAAAGAAAAAATGGGTTGAAGACTATAATACTGCAATTACATTTTTTGACGACTTAGAAGTGATCTATGAGTTTTTTAAAGAAGAGGAAGCTACAGAAGAAGATCTAGAAAAGCGTTATTCTAAAACAGTTACTTTAATAGAAGACTTAGAGTTTAAAAACATGCTCTCTGAGGATGGAGATAGCCTTAGTGCCGTATTACAAATTACTGCTGGAGCTGGTGGAACAGAAAGTTGTGATTGGGCAAACATGTTAATGCGCATGTATTTAATGTATGCAGAAAGAAATGGTTTTAAAGTAAAAGAACTAAATCATCAAGCAGGAGATGTTACGGGAATAAAAACTGTAACCATAGAGATTGAAGGTGATTATGCTTTTGGCTGGCTGAAAGGCGAAAACGGCGTGCATCGTTTAGTACGAATTTCTCCTTTTGATAGTAATGCAAAACGACACACAAGCTTTGCTTCTGTTTATGTTTACCCACTTGTAGATGATACTATTGAAATAGATATAAATCCCGCAGATATAGAAATTACAACGGCAAGATCTAGTGGAGCTGGTGGACAAAATGTAAATAAGGTTGAAACCAAAGTTCAGTTAACGCATAAACCTTCAGGAATACAAATTTCATGTTCAGAAACACGTTCTCAACATGACAATAGATCTAGAGCATTACAAATGTTAAAATCTCAGCTTTACGAAATCGAATTACAAAAGCAGTTGGCGCAAAGAGAAGATATAGAAGCGGGGAAAATGAAAATTGAATGGGGAAGTCAAATACGAAATTATGTGATGCATCCTTATAAATTAGTAAAAGATGTTAGATCTGGTCATGAAACGGGGAATGTAGATCATGTAATGGATGGAGATATTACTCCTTTTTTAAAGGCATATCTCATGATGATGGGACAAAAAAACAATACAAAAACATCCTTTGGATAAGACCATTTCGTTTAATAAAAAATAGAATAAAAATGATAGTTATTTATCACAACCCAAGATGCAGTAAATCTAGAGCGTGTTTAAAAACCCTAGAAGCTTCTAAAATAGATCATGAAGTCGTTAAATATCTTGATGAGGATTTAAGTATAGAAAAACTAGAACATATAATTAATCTTTTAAAAATTAAACCAATAGATCTAGTAAGAAAAAATGAAAAGCTCTGGAAAGAAAATTTTAAAAACTTAGATTTTACTGATAAAGAATTAATAGGAGTTATGGTTAAATACCCTAAACTTATTGAACGCCCTATAATTATAAATGGTAACAAAGCAATAATAGGAAGACCACCTGAGCGTGTTTTAGATTTAATATAACACTCTATAATACAGGTATTTACTTTTTTTGTTTGTTTTTTAATTTTTACCTTTCAACTTACAACACTTATTCTTATTGCAAGAAAAACGCTTAACCACTAACAAATCAAGTGTTTATTCTTACAAAAGGAATTGTTGAAAAGTTGTTAAAAAAAAATTTGGATTATTAAAATTAAGTATTAACTTACACATTGTAAGGAGGTTTACTCTAGCTTTTTTACACAATTAATCTATAACTAACGCCATACTCCCTTTTTTATGATAGTAATATATCACAACCCTAATTCTGTTTCTGAAAGTCATTCCTTAGAAATTTTAGAAACGAGTAAACACAAACAAGAACATATTAAATATGAAGACAAACTCCTTGACGTAGAGAAGCTTGGCAAAATTATTAATATACTTCGAATAAACCCTATAGAACTCATAAGAACCGAACATCGAATTTGGAAAGATAATTTTCAACATTTATTAGATTCTGGTCATGAGTTTTCAGATACAGATTATGTTAATATAATGATAGAATATCCTAAACTAATAGAAAGGCCTATTGTTATTAATGGACGAAAAGCTGTGATAGGTAAACCACCAAAAAAGATTTTCAATATTACATAATAATTTAGCCCTTTTAAAAGGGCTTTTTAATTAACACAGCTTTAACCTTATTGTTTTTTTACAAATCATATTTTTGCATTTATGCTATTAAATATATAGCAAAAAAAGCATGAATAAATTTATAAAAGCTCTCTTATTCTTAACATTAATTATTTTTTCCTCATTTATATATTCACAAAATGCGAATACTAAAGAAATAATTATTTCAGGAATCATTATAGATGATAGTTCAAAAACACCATTAGAATATGCAACTGTCGTATTTAAAAATACAGTAGATAAAAAAATAATTACTGGTGGAATAACTAATGATAAAGGTGAATACAGTATTCTTGTAGAAACAGGAGAGTATATTATTTCTTACGAATTTATTGGATTTAAAACGGTTACTAATCCTAGTAGAAAAATAACTAAAGATGAAAACCTAGGGACTCAATTTTTAACTCCCGATTTAGAAGCACTTGATGAAGTTGAAATTATTGCAGAAAAAACCACTGTTGAGATTAAATTAGATAAGAAAATCTATAATGTTGGTAAAGATTTAACGGTTAGAGGAGGAACCGTTAGTGATGTTTTAGATAATGTTCCTTCAGTATCTGTAGACGTTGAAGGAAATGTTGCCTTACGAGGAAACGATAATGTTCGTATTTTAATAAACGGAAAACCTTCTGGATTAGTAGGTTTAAACTCTACTGAAGCGCTTCGTCAATTACCAGCCGAATCTATTGAGAAAATTGAAGTAATCACATCTCCTTCTGCAAGATATGACGCTGAAGGAACTGCTGGTATCTTAAATATTATTTTACGAAGAAGTAAGTTACAAGGATTAAATGGCGCCATTACAACTAATGTTGGTTATAATCCCACTGCTGGAATTTCGGGAAACATTAATTATAGAACAGGAGACATTAATCTTTTTAATACAACAGGGATCAATTATAGAGAGGTTCCTGGTAACTCATCTTCTTTTACTCGCTATACAGATACTGGTAATTTTTTAGATGAAAAAAGTGATTATGATCGCATTAGAAGAGGGTTAAATACTAATTTTGGTGTAGAATGGTATTTGGATGATTCTGCCTCTATAACGACTTCTATATTATACAGAAAAAATGATAATGAAAGTAATACCACCAATACAATAAATCAATTGGACAGTAATCAGAATTTAGTCTCTAGCACTACACGTTTTGATCCTGAGAATGAAAATGGAACAACCATCCAATATGCTTTAAATTATAATAAAAACTTTAAAACTAGTGGCCATAAGTTAACTTTCGATTTTCAATATGAAGATACCAATGAAGATGAAAATTCTAAGATAGAAGTTAATGGTTTTAATAGTGAAAACGTAATTACACTCGAAGATCAAACACGTATTTTATTACAAATGGATTACATTTTACCAATTGGAGAAAAATCGCGATTTGAATTAGGTTTTAGAGGAAATTTTAATACTCAAATCACAGATTATACTGTTGAAATATTTGATATCAATTCTAATAGCTTTATTGTAAATACAGATCTTACTAACCAATTTAATTATGGCGAAGACCTTATTGGCGTATACTCACAGTATGGCAGCAAAATAGGTAAGTTCTCTTACTTATTAGGGTTAAGAATGGAAAACACGCGTTTAACTTTAGATCAGGTTACTAGTAATGATTTTAATAATAAAAATTATACAGGTTTATTTCCTACGGTGAATTTAAATTATGAATTAACCGATAGTGAAAATATTACTTTAGCATATAATAGAAGATTAAGAAGACCACGTTCTTTTTTTATTAATCCTTTTCCTTCTCGATCTAGTGTAACGAGTATTTTTCAAGGAAACCCAGATTTAGATCCCAGTTATTCAGGACAGTTTAATTTAGGTTATTTAAAACGTTTTGGAAAATTCACATTCGACTCTTCTACTTATTATTCTAGAGCGACAGATGCGTTTAGTTTTATAAGTTTCGATACTGGAACTACTATTACAATAGCTGGTCAAGAAGTTCCTGTTATACAAAGAACACCCATTAATTTAGCAACACAAAGCCGCTTTGGAGTTGAGTTTACGCTAAGCTACAGAGCTTCTAAGAAATGGAATATAAATGGCAACTTTAATTTCTTCCAAAATGAGACCAACGGTATTACTCCAAATGGCTTAGATCTAAGTAATAAAAATTCGAGTTGGCAAGCCAGAATAAATAACAAATATACTTTACCAGGCAAAATAGATTGGCAGACTCGCTTGGTATATAGAGGGCCTAGCGCAGATGCTCAAAATAAACGTGAAGGTGTTTTCTCTACAAATCTAGCTTTTAGTAAGGATTTGTTTAAAGAGAAAGCGTCTCTAGCTTTTAATGTTAGTGATCTTTTTAATAGTCGAAAAAGAAAACAAACGACTACTACTCCAACTTTTAATGCGAATAGTGAATTTCAATGGAGACAAAGAAGTTTTAATTTATCTTTTACGTATCGTTTTAATCAAAAAAAGAAAAGAGGGAATAGAAGGTCTGGAAATGGCGGTGATTTTGAATATGAAGGATAGAAACATAATGCCAATTAAATTTAATCAATAAAAAAAGGAAGCTAAAATAGCTTCCTTTTATATATTTAAATAAGACAAATACTAACTTATGCGTTACGTTTTGCCTTTTTTTCTTCCATAATTTCTTTCATTCTTTCTATTAAAGAACCTCCTATCCAGTAAGGAATAACAAAAGTTAGTAAAAATATCATTAACCAAAACCCTATAGTTAAGATAGTTAAAAATGCTAAAAAGCCTAAATATTGATCAAAATCGAACATAATTCGTATTATTTATTTTTTTGCTTATACAAAGATAAAGTAAAGCCTCTTTTTAAACAACACAAAGTTAAAAATTATTAACAGCGTTATTAACGTTATTTTTATTTTTTAATAAAAACTCCAAACAACTCTTTCCCTTGCCGCTCAGAAATAGAGTTATAGCAACGCTCAAAATATTTAACATCAAAAAAAGGATTAAGATATTTTAAATAATCTGCTTTAGTTCCGCCAAAAGGCCGTTTATCTGTATTTTTAATTAATGGCATATCAAACCACAACCCAACTAATTTTCCTTTTTTTGTTAATAATTCTGTCATTTTCTTAGCGTAGTTATTACGATTTTCATCAGAAGGCTCAAAAGAGCAGAAAAAAGTTTGCTCTAAAATAAGATCATATTCGCCAGAAAATTCAAAAAAATTAGCAAGTCTAAGCTGATTCTGAGGGAATTCTGGTAAGCGAACTTTAAATTCATCTAAAGGCAATTTGGAAATATCCAAAATATCAACGTTTTTAAATCCTTTACTGAATAAATACTCAGCTTCATATGCATTACCGGCACCAGGAATTAATATTTTTATTGACTTATCCTCTAATTGATCAATATATGTTTTTAAAGGTGTTGAAGGATAACCAATATCCCAACCCGTTCGCTGTTCTTCGTATCTTAATGTCCAATATTTATTTTCCGTTTCTGAATTCATCATAAAATTAAGATTCTTTAATAATCATTCTAAAATACAAATAACCTCATAAGATTTATAATGAATGATTTTAAAATATTGTAAATTTGTTATCCTTAAAAACAAATAATACCAATGAAATTTAGAATAGAAAAAGACACAATGGGAGAAGTAAAAGTCCCAGCAGATAAACTATGGGGAGCGCAAACAGAGCGTTCTAGAAATAACTTTAAAATTGGAAGTCCTTCTTCAATGCCTATTGAAGTAGTATATGGTTTTGCATATTTAAAGAAAGCTGCTGCTTTTACAAATTGTGAACTTGGTGTTTTACCTATTGAAAAACGAGATTTAATTGCTCAGGTTTGTGAAGAAATTTTAGAAGGAAAACATGATGATCAATTTCCTCTTGTAATTTGGCAAACTGGTTCTGGAACACAGAGCAATATGAATGTAAATGAAGTTATTGCAAATAGAGCACATCAAATAGCGGGTAAAACAGTTGGTGAGGGTGAAAAAACAATACAACCTAATGACGACGTGAATAAATCACAATCTTCTAATGATACGTTTCCTACTGGAATGCATATTGCTTCCTATAAGAAGATAATGGAAATAACAATTCCAGGGATTACAAAATTAAGAGATACATTATATAATAAATCTATAGCTTTTAAAGAAGTTGTTAAAATTGGACGTACACACTTAATGGATGCTACACCATTAACTCTAGGACAAGAGTTTTCTGGTTACGTTTCGCAATTAGATCATGGCTTAAAAGCTCTAAATAATACTTTAGACCATCTAAGTGAAGTTGCTCTAGGTGGTACTGCTGTAGGAACAGGATTAAACACTCCAAAAGGATACTCAAAACGAGTAGCAGAGTTTATTGCAGAATTCACAAGTTTACCATTTAAAACAGCTCCTAATAAGTTTGAGGCATTAGCTGCTCATGATGCGATTGTAGAATCTCATGGAGCTCTTAAACAAATAGCTGTTTCTCTTAACAAGATTGCTAATGATATAAGAATGATGGCTTCTGGCCCTCGTTCTGGAATTGGTGAAATTATAATCCCAGCTAATGAGCCAGGAAGTTCAATCATGCCTGGGAAAGTAAATCCTACTCAATGTGAAGCTATAACTATGGTTTGCGCTCAAGTTATGGGTAACGATGTGGCTATTACTATTGCTGGATCCCAAGGTCATTACGAGTTAAATGTTTTTAAACCAATGATGGCTGCTAATATTTTACAATCTGCACAATTAATTGGAGACGCCTGTAAGAGTTTTGAAGAAAACTGTGTTTCTGGTATTGAACCTAATCACGAAGTAATTAAAGAATTACTAAATAACTCTTTAATGCTAGTAACTGCATTAAATACTAAAATTGGTTATTATAAAGCTGCTGAAATTGCAAACACAGCTCATAAAAATGGTACAACTCTAAAAACCGAAGCTACTAATCTTGGTTATGTAACGGCAAATGAATATGATGAGTGGGTTAAACCTGAAGATATGGTAGGTTCATTAAAATAATTAAATTATGAAAAACAATTTCTTTTTTACAAGTATGCTAATGTTTTCATGCTTAGCATGTTTTGCTCAAACTACATTTACCAATATACAAAGTGAAAGTTTACCACTTCCAAATGGTGATACTCCATATAATATTGATTCTGGTTTAATTGACAATAATACTTCTATAGATATTGTTTTTGGAACTTATGATGGAGGCTCTGTATTTTGGATGAAAAATGATGGTTTAGGAAATTTTACACTACAAACTGAGATTAGTACCACATTAACAACAGTTGCCGATGTTACTATCGCTGATGTTGACGGAGATGGCGATAATGATGTTTTAGCCTCTTCTTATAGCGCCGATAAATTAGTCTGGTTTACAAATGATGGTAATGGCAATTTTAGTTCTGAAATTATAATTTCTAATATTATAGATGGTGCAGGAGAAATAAAAGTAGGTGATATAAATAATGACACCATTCTTGATGTAGCGATAGTCGCATTTGATGCTAATAGTACTGTTTGGTTTCCTGGTAATGGAGATGGAACATTTGGTGCCATAAATACTATTGATAACACATTAGCCAGTCCAAGTGCTTTTGATATAAAAGATTTTGATGGAGATACAGATCTAGATGTTGTAATAGTTACTCTAGTAGCTGGTAGTAGCCAAACAGAGGTGTTTTACAATCAATATATTGAATCTGGAACAATGACCGTGAGTTTTATAAAAGATACCAATACTATTTCTAGTGGAAAGGAACAACTGTTTGATGTTGCATTTGAAGATCTTGATAATGACAATGATTTAGATGTGATCACTGCTGATATTTTTGGAAATCTAGAATGGTACAAAAAAGAAACTAATGGTACTTACACGGAAACCACATTTACCTCTTCTATTTCTAACTTTGCAAGTCTGGATTTTAAAGATTTAGACAATGATGGATTAAAAGATGTAATAGCAGGAAGTGGATTAGCTATAGGAAATCAATTAGTATGGTTTAAAAATAATGATTTAGGAAATTACGCCGCTGAAGCAGTTATCGATAACATTCAAGCCCAAGTATTTTCTTTAACAGTTAATGATTTTAATAACGATAATGACATAGATATAGCTTCAGTCTCCTACCTAGATGATAAAATTAATATTTTTGATAACGAAAGTATTACGCTAAATACGAGTAATACAGAGATTACTAATACTAGTATATTTCCAAATCCAGTGTCTAACAATTTATTTTTTAAACTTCCTATTGATAGAAATTATAATATCGAATTATTAGATGTATTAGGAAGAAAAATTAGTAACAATACTATTAGCAAAAACACTTCTTTAAACCTGTCGTCACTTAAACAAGGTATTTATTTTATTAGATTTAAAAAGCCTAATAAAATTATTAAATTTCTTAAGAAATAAGAATATAAAAGAAAAGCCAATAAACAACGTTTTGTTTATTGGCTTTCTTAAAGTTAGCTATTAATAAAAAAGGAGAGTAATTGGTTGAACTAATTGAATACAAGTTTAAATAAATAACCTCGTTCTCGCATTAACATATGTTAACAAAATATTAATTTAATTTTGACCTGATTCTACTTAATTGTACAGGACTAACTCCTAGATAAGATGCTATATGATATTGAGGCATTAAATTATCTATATCTGGTATTCTATTTCTAAGAGATAAATAGCGTTCTTTTGCGTTAAAAGATACGATCTCAATGTATTTATCACTCTCATCGAAAATTATATATTCCAAATATTTAGTGTAAAGTGTCATTACTTGCAAATCAGATTTGCATAATTTAGTAAATAAGGCATAATCTACCTCAAAAATGCAACACTCAGAAATGGTCTCATAAATTGAATTCGAAGGCATTCTTTTAATTAATGCTTTAAACGAAGTAAAAAACATTTTTGGAACAAAAATAGATTGCGTAATTTCTTTTCCATTATCTAATATAACGTAAGACCTTATGACACCTTTAACTATTAAATAAATTTTTTGTGGAGTATCTCCTAAATCAATGAGTTTTTCATTAGGACCAAATCGTTTTAGCCTACTAAACTCATAAATCTGTTTAAAAGTAGACTCAGGTATAGGGTGAAAGGAATTGACAAAGTCAAAGCTTTCTTTATAGTAATCATTCATTAAGGGAGAATAATATAGTTAGTTTTTTTTACAGAAATTTATTAATCACTTAAATTTCTATTTTACATTTACAGGAGTTAAATTACTTGTAAATTATGTAGTAGAATTAAGATTTCGATGTAGTGTATCAAAAATCGTTAGAGCGCATAATTATTTTAAAAGTTTTAAGTTAATCTTTGTTTAATTACCTTTGGTCATGTTAAAAAAACTAGAAACTACTACTACAAATATAATTGTTATTATTATCGTTGAAATTATAACTCTTAGTATCACCTACACATTAAATTATGATGAAACCAATTGGAGCTATATAGTTATAAAATGGACTCCAGCAATAATTGCTTTAGCAACATTACTTTGCTATTTTATTTCTAGATTGTTTCTTAAAAAATATAATTGGATAATTAGCCTAATAGGTATCATAATTATGATTATTATGACTTTAAACATTTATCAATCTCATACATAAGTAATATAAATAAGTTGAAGAGCTATAGATAAAAGAATTAATTATAAATTTCTCGCTCCAAGGCTAGCAAATGACATATTTCATCATTCTCATTACGTAAAGGGTAAATCTTTATACTACAATTATACTCTTCTTTATTTTTCCTGTAATTAATGATTGTTTCTTCAAAATGAATTCCATTTTTAATGTTTTCTCTTATTGTTTTTAAAACCCTTTTAGATGAGTTTTCGCCTTGAAGAAATTTTGGAGTTTTTCCTTTAGAGAAACTTGCAGGATAGCCGGTCATTTTCACAAACCCTTTATTTACCCATTTTATTTCTTGTTCTGCATTAGTAAGAACTATAGCATCATAGTTATTATTACTTAAGACATTATCAACATCAAATATCCATGCGTATTTTTCTTTATACTCATTTAATATTTGAATTTCTGTTTCTTTATTAAATTTTTGAGATTGTCTCTGTAAAGACATAGAAAAAATATCCCAACTTTTTAAAGGAGCTCTTAATGGATTCTTATTTTTCATATACATAGTTTTGAATACAATCACTTATGAGAAGTATTATTAAATAATAAGTTAATTTACTAAATTATTTACAATACTTTTTACTGGCAATATTGCTTTGGTATGTTCTATACTTGGACCTGCAACCCAAACTGTTTTATAAGTCGCCTTTTTAGCTGCTTTTTCGGTCGCTTTCATTCCTATCGAAAAACGAATCATCTTTACCCATTTTTTAAGACTTTTATTTTTATTCAAAACAGATTCAATCCAAGTTTGTTTTGTTCCTATTTTTTTAACATATGGGGTATTAATTACTGTGCATGGCGTTCCCGAAATACGCTCAGTCATGATAATATCCTTAGCTCCATAATCTACGCATGCTTGTTTATATTCATCTGTAACACCTGCTTCAACAGAAGCTATAAATGGACTTCCTACAGAAACGCCTTCTGCTCCATAACTTAGCATTTCATCTATATCGGCCTTACACCCTACTCCTCCTGCAGAAATTACAGGAATATTTAAATCTGCATTTAATTCTTTAATTAACTTTTCTGGAGAGAAATTCCCGCGATGTCCTCCTGCTTCATTATTAACTGCTATTGCAGCATCGGCTCCAAGTTGCTCAACCTTTTTTGCAAAACGTAAATCGGTGACATCACAAAAAACTTTAATTCCGACTTTATGTGCTTGATTAATTGTTTCTTCTGGGCTACCTAAAGACGTTATTATAAAATCACAACCTTCTTCACATATAACTTCTAATTGCCCTTTATATTTAACATTAGATTTATTCACGATTAAATTAAAACCAAAAGCACCTCCTTCAATTTTATTTGCCTTCAATTCTTTTATTGCTTGGCGTAGTTCATCTAATGTTCTATAATTTAATGCTGGAATACAACCTGCAATACCGCTTTTCATAGCTTCAGTAACCATATCAACATTCGATACTAAAAACATTGGAGCTTGTATTATTGGATATTTTATTTTTAGTAATTCTGTTAATTTCGTGTTCATTATCTTCCTGTTTGAATTCAAATATACTAAATATTAAAGATTGTACTATTACTAAACGGCCTAAGACAATAGCAATAATTTAACCCTAAATTTAAATCTAAGAAGTTACTCTATATAAATTTATGATATATTTGTTTATTAACGTGTAAGTAAAATGTCTACTCAATTTAAAATTTTAACCATACTTGTATTTATTTTTATAATGCCGAGCTATAATTTATACGCCCATGGTGACCTTACAAATAGAATAAAATTAGCTACTCAAGAAATTAAACGCTTTCCAGATAAAGCCGATTTATATTTTCAGCGTGCATTATTATATCAACAACATTTAGAATTTGATAAGGCTATTATAGATTATAAAAAAACCAAGAAATTAGGCCTTCAAGATAAAGAACTGTATTATAGGATAGCAGAGTGCTATATTGAAACCAAAGCCTTTAAAAAAGCAAATAAAGCATCTAAACGATTACTTAAGCTTGATACTATAGACGTTAAAACAAGGAAACTACATTCTAAAGTCCTATTTCACCTTAAAGATTATGAGAATGCAATAAGTCATTACGATTACTTTTTTAACAATGTAACCGATTTAAACCCTCAAGATGTTATTGAATACGCTTCATTTATTTTAGCTCATGAGCCAAAAAATTATTTAAAAGCCATTGCAATTATTGAACAAGGAGAACTATTATTAGGTGTTAGTCCTTTCTCTCTTCAGCTTAAAAAATTAGATTATTATAAGTCTACAAATGATATTAGTTCCATTTTAAATCAATACGATTATATTATTAAACACAATTATCGTAAAGAATTTTGGTATTATAAAAAGGCTAATTATTTATATGGTATTAAAAAACATAATGCATCTAAGGTCGCTTTAGAATTAGCAAAAGAATCTATAAGAAACCTAAGTTTAAAATTAAAAAAAACAAAAGCTATAGAAAAGCTAACGCAATCTATTATTGAATTAGAATCAATTATTTAAATTATGAAAAAAAAGATACTTTCCCTCTTTGTATTCTACTTACTATTTATTAATCTTTCTGCTGGTCAAAATGAACAACAAATTGTTAATTTCAATACTGTAACTACTAATTTAATTTTAGAGAATTCCAATTGGAATTATTATGATTTAGAACAAGAGCCTCCAAATGTTGGTTCATTTAATTGGACACAATTAAATTATGATGATACAACTTGGTCTTCTGGTAATGCTGAATTTGGTTATGGTGATTCTCAAACGACTGAGATTAATAACAATACTAAAACCGCTTATTTTAGAAAGACTTTTAATGTAACTGATACGTCTCAATTTGATATTTTAGAAATAGAAGCGGTTAGAGATGATGGTATCGTTGTTTATATAAATGGTAGTGAAGTATGGAGAGATAATATGCCTTCTGGAGCAGTTAATTATAGTACTTTTGCTTCAACTACTGTTTCTGGTAGTGACGAATCTACTTTTTTCTCTAACACCATATCTAACCTTTTAACTAATGGGAATAATAGTATTGCTGTAGAAATACATCAAAGAAACGCTACTAGTTCAGATATAAGCTTTAATTTAAGATTAACAGGAGTAAATGCAGATGCCACAGTTATTAATAGAGGGCCCTATTTGCAAATGGGAACAACTACAAGCGTTATGGTTAAGTGGAATACACTTACTGCTACAAAATCCAAAATTAATTATGGTAGTACTTTAGGTAATTTAGATAATATTGTTTCTGATAATTCACTGAAAACAGAACATGAGCTTGTTATAAACAACCTTAATCCAAATACAAAGTATTATTATAGCATTCAAGACGACAATGGCATTTATCTTTCTGAAAACGATCAAATATATGTAAAAACTGCTCCTACTACTGGTACAGATCAATTTGTAAGAGCTTGGATTTTAGGAGATGCTGGTACTGCCAACCAGAATCAAAGAAATGTAAGAGATCGCTATTATAATTATGTAGAAAATGCAAGTCAGAACCCAGATCAAACCGATATGATCTTATTTTTAGGAGATAATGCATATAATAGTGGTACGCAGAATGAATATCAAAATGCTGTATTTAATATTTATGATGACATGCTAAGAAAATCTGTAGCCTGGTCTACTTTGGGTAATCATGATGGATTTAGTGCTCAATCAAGTACTCAATCTGGACCTTATTATGACATATTTTCTTTTCCAAAAGCAGCAGAAGCTGGAGGAATGCCTTCAGGAACAGAAGCCTATTATTCGTTTGATTATGCAAATATTCACTTTATTGTTTTAGAATCTTATAGATTAGAAAATAACCAAGCTCAAATAGATTGGTGTACTTCAGATATCCAAAATACCAGTCAAGATTGGATCGTTGCACTATTTCATCATCCTGCCTATACAAAAGGTTCTCATAATTCTGATTCTGAGTCTAACTTAATAGCTATGCGCCAAAATTTCTTACCTATTCTTGAAGATAATGGTGTAGATTTAATACTTAGCGGGCATTCTCACTCTTACGAACGCTCTTACTTTTTAAATGGACATTACGGAACTTCAGGAACATTTAACACCAATACTAATACGGTGGGTTCAAATGGTAATTTATCTGGTCGTGCAGATACTTCTGATGGTGCTTATGTAAAAGATATAACAGAAACTGATGGTGCAGTTTATATAACTACGGGATCTGCAGGAAAGGTTTCTGGAGGTAGTTTAAATCATAACGCCATGTTTTCCTCTATAAACCAATTAGGTTCTTGTGTAATGGAAGTTAGCAATGGTACGGGGACATCTCAAAATTTAACAGTTAAATTTATTAATGATTCTGGAAATATTACAGACTATTTCACAATTAATAAAACCAATACAACCTTAAGTGTCAAAAATGTTAACATTGAAAAAGGCAACATTAAGATTTTTCCAATTCCGTCAGCTAATAATTTTAATGTAAAAATATTAAATGATGAAGTACTTAAATACATTCGCATTTATAATAACACAGGTAAATTAGTTAAGGAAACTACTTCTAATATTATTAATCTAGAAAAAGTAAGTTCAGGGATGTATATTGCCGAAATTACTACAAATGCAACGACATATTATAAATCCATTTTTAAAGAATAGCGCATCACATATAATAATTAAGAGCATTTTAAGTTTTTTTAAAAGGCTCTTTTCATGAATAACAACTTCTGTTTGCTGCACAATATCTCTTTTTTTAATACATATTAACCAATTTAAGAAGCTATGCATCAATTATTTCAAAAAACACTTTGATAATACAATTAATTTTTATTATTTGAAAGGTGCTAATTAATCAAACCTAATAATGAAAAAAGTATTAACCCTCGCTATTCTATACTTTTGTATTTCTTTTCAATTGTATTCGCAACGTTCTAATGCCCCTTGGAGTAATCATGAAAACTACAAGGAGGAAACGATAAATGCTATAAGACAAAGCCCGCAACTTATTCATCCCGAATTGTATTTTGATGTAGAACCTAGTAACAATCAAACATCATCTAATAATTCCTTAACTGATAATATTGATTTTGTAAATGGAATTAATATTGCGTGGTTACGCTTTGGAAGAGATATAGGTTTAGATCCTGAATTTGGTACTCAATATAGACCAGATATGAGTAAGTTAAACGAAATCATGGATGCCGTTTCTAGTGCTGGAGGCAATGTTATAAGATGGTGGTATCATACAAATGGTTCTACCAATCCTACCTTTGATGATAACCAAATGGTAACCGCAAATCCAGAGTTTTTTCATGAAGAAGTTATAAGCATCTTAGATTTAGCTGCCTCTAAAGGATTAAAAATTCAAATATGTTTATGGTCTTTTGACATGCTTAAAGACCAATGGAATGTTGATGCAATTGCTAATAAAAAACTCCTCACAGAAACAGATTATTACAACGCATACATTAATAATGCTTTATTAC
Source organism: uncultured Flavobacteriaceae bacterium (assembly GCA_937959395.1). GTDB lineage: Bacteria > Bacteroidota > Bacteroidia > Flavobacteriales > Flavobacteriaceae > JAHDGB01. Next base: position 20,763 of record CALGLR010000114.1, read on the forward strand.
CTTTAGTTAACGAAGTTGCAAATCACCCAGGACTATATGCTTGGGAAATATTTAATGAACCAGAAGGAATGACTACAGAATACGGAAATCACTGGCCTGGTTTTGTAGAAAGAGTTTCTATAACAGATGTACAATCATTTATTAATAGAACCGCAGCTGTAATAAAAGAAGAACAACCAGAAGTTAAAGTAACAAGTGGTGCCTTGGGCTTCTTAAGCTCTATAAATGATGATGAAAAAGGTTATGTAAACTTATATAGTGATGACAGATTAGAAGCTGAAGGAAATACTCCTGGTGGTTACCTCGATTTTTATAACATTCATTATTATAACTGGGCTGGGACTAACGGCTCTCCTTTCCATAATGCTTATAATCCTGAAAAAATCGACAAAGAAGCTATTATCGCTGAATATTACCCTGATAATACTTTTGGTATACCATCTAATGACTTGGCTGTAAAGATTTTAGAAAATGGCTGGGATGGTTCTTTAGTCTGGTCTTGGTCAAGTAGAGAATGGAGCAGCATGGAACTCATTATTTCTAATGTTAATATTACTTTAAGCAAGGTAGAAACAGAACTAATTAAAGATATACGAGTTTACCCTAACCCAAGTAATAATAGTATTAATATAAACGGATTAGAACAAAAAAACATAACTACAATAGAACTAATAGATGTTTTAGGGAAAGAAATAAAATTATATGATATAGAAAAAAATACAGAGTTTAAAAACATAAATATAAGCGCACTAACTAATGGTGTTTACTTTTTAAAATTTAATAATAGTGTATCTATCAAAATAGTGAAGTATTAATATAGATTATTGTCGCTTTACATAAGTTTCTCTGTAAATTACTTCTTCATCATCATAACTTTCTTTAAACTCCAATATTAAGGAAGAAGGCTCGAAAGTAAAAATTTGTTGAATAGTTATTTCTGTACCATCATCTTCAGTAATAATATTGTCTCTAACGGTATAATCTTTCTTTTGTGTAACAATACTACAATTACTGCCAGAACCACTTTTATTGTAAACATACATAAGCTTGGATTCATCAAATATTATGAGGTCTGATAAATCACATTCAGTCAATTCTGTGCTAACACCGTTTTGAGAAGAAGCAGTTAATTTCCATGCCCCTAATAAAGATTCAACTGTTAAAGAGTCATCGTCGTCGATAGAATTATCACCAGTACAAGAGAAAATAAGACTAGTAATCATTACTACAAGTAAGGTCTTTTTTAGATTTTTCATTAGTAAACTTGGGATTTACGAATTTAGTTATCAACAAATTACAACATTTTTTTGTTAATAACCAAAATTTTAGTTACGTATTTTACGTTTTATCGTTTTTATAAAAAATCATTCGCTACTTAAAGTATTAATTTGCGTTGTAAAATCTCCACCTTTTTGTAATAAAACATAACTTATTGATTATCAAATAAAATCATATTCTTATTATCTGTTTTAAATGTTAAATAAGAGTATTACTATATATAAAAGTGATAGATGAAATACATTAAACGATTATTTTCATAAAAAAACGCAACTACTTTCATAATTGCGTTTTAATTTTAATTTAGAATTTCTTTGAGATCCCGCTATGCAGCGGGATAAGCGATTCACTCAATTTTCGCTTTTGCGAAAATTGGTTCTCTGCTTACTTACTCTTCTTTAACTTCTTCGAAATCTACGTCTTCAACATTATCACCTTCAGCTTCTGCAGAAGGTTCACCAGCTCCAGCATCTCCTCCACCTTGAGCTTCTTGTTGTGCTTTATACATTTCTTCACTAGCTACTTTCCAAGCTTCATTAATTTTTTCTAAAGCAGGATCTATAACTGCAAGATCTTTAGTTTCGTATGCTGCTTTTAATTCTGTTAAAGCTTCTTCGATTGGTGCTTTTTTATCATCAGATAATTTATCACCAAATTCTTTTAATTGCTTTTCCGTTTGGAAAATCATAGAATCCGCTTCGTTTAACTTTTTAGCATTCTCGGCTGCTTTTGCATCTGCATCAGCATTTGCTTCTGCATCAGCTTTCATCTTTTGTATTTCTTCTTCAGTTAAACCAGAAGACGCTTCAATACGAATATCTTGTGTCTTGTTTGTTGCTTTATCTGTAGCAGAAACCTTAATGATTCCGTTGGCATCAATATCAAAAGTTACTTCAATTTGAGGTGTTCCTCTTTGTGCTGGTGGAATACCATCTAAGTGAAAACGACCAATCGTTTTATTATCTCCAGCCATAGCGCGCTCACCTTGTAATACGTGAATTTCCACTGAAGGTTGATTATCTGCTGCTGTAGAGAATACTTGTGATTTCTTAGTTGGAATTGTCGTATTGGCTTCAATAAGTTTTGTCATTACGTTACCCATTGTTTCAATACCTAATGATAAAGGTGTTACATCTAAAAGTAATACATCTTTAACATCTCCAGTTAAAACACCACCTTGAATTCCTGCTCCTAGAGAAACAACTTCATCAGGATTTACACCTTTACTTGGTGTTTTTCCAAAAAATGCTTCTACTGCTTTTTGTACTGCTGGAATACGTGTAGATCCACCAACAAGAATAACTTCGTCGATATCACTTTTTGATAATCCTGCTGCTTTTAATGCCGTTTGGCAAGGCTCTATTGTTCTTTTTACTAAATCATCAATTAACTGTTCAAATTTAGAACGTGTTAATGTACGTACCAAGTGTTTTGGTCCACTAGCAGTTGCTGTGATATATGGTAAATTAATTTCAGTTTGTTCAGAAGAAGATAATTCAATCTTAGCTTTTTCAGCGGCCTCTTTAACACGTTGTAAAGACATTGGATCTTTTCTTAAATCCATACCTTCTTCAGTATTAAACTCATCAGCTAACCAATCTATAATTTTCTGGTCAACATCATCACCTCCTAAATGCGTATCTCCATCTGTAGATAATACTTCAAAAACACCATCTCCTAATTCTAGAATAGAAACATCATGTGTTCCTCCTCCAAAATCGAATACTACAATTTTTTGGTCAGTTCCTTTTTTGTCCATACCATATGCCAAAGCTGCTGCTGTTGGCTCGTTAATAATACGACGCACTTTTAAACCTGCAATTTCACCAGCTTCTTTAGTAGCTTGACGTTGCGAATCATTAAAATAAGCAGGAACTGTAATTACAGCTTCACTTACATCATGTCCTAAATAATCTTCAGCAGTTTTCTTCATCTTTTGAAGAATCATTGCTGATAATTCTTGAGGTGTATATAAACGGCCATCGATATCTACTCTAGGCGTATCATTATCTCCTTTTACTACTGTATAAGGTACACGTTCTGCTTCTTTTTTAGATTCAGAATACTTATTACCCATAAAACGTTTGATAGAATAAACTGTTTTTGTTGGGTTAGTAACCGCTTGCCTTTTTGCAGGATCTCCAACCTTAATTTCTCCGCCTTCTACAAAAGCGATAACTGAAGGTGTTGTTCTTTTCCCTTCTGCATTAGGAATAACTACTGGCTCGTTACCTTCCATCACAGAAACGCAAGAGTTGGTTGTTCCTAAATCGATTCCAATAATCTTACTCATAATATATTTTTAATTTTTATACTTTAATATTTTTTCAATACTCAATCACTTAAAGTCAATGATTATGCCAATGCGCTATAACTGACACGATGTCATAATTACATATATTTTAGTCTAAGAAAAGGAGATGTAACTCAAAAAACTATATTTGCCTCACTAAAACGTTTTCGTAATTATGGAATGTATCTCAGTATTTGACATGTTAAAAATAGGAATTGGTCCTTCTAGCTCACACACATTAGGGCCTTGGCGTGCTGCGGAACGATGGTTGGCTGAACTTAAAGAAAAAAACGTTTTTAATGCTATTAATCGCATACAAATAGACTTATATGGATCTTTATCTCTTACAGGAAAGGGACATGCTACAGATTATGCTTTATTATTAGGTTTAACGGGTGCTAACCCAGAAACAATTCCTGTAAAAAATATTGAGACTACGATTGTTTCAATTAAAAACAATAATAGTATAGTATTAAATAACGAGAAAGACATTGCATTTAATTTTAAGGAAGATATCATTTTTAATCGTGCCTTTTTACCTTTTCATGCTAACGGTATCACTTTTACCGCTTTCGCTGAAGAACAATTACATCAATCTACTTATTATTCTATTGGTGGTGGCTTTATAGTAAAAGAAGAACATCTTATTAATAAAGAGAATCTAGAATTAAAAAAGGAATTTCCTTATCCTGTAGATAAAGCTTCTGAATTACTCGATTTTTGCTTATCTGAAAACAAACTCATTTCTGAAATTGTTTTAGAAAATGAAAAATCTTTAAGAAGTGACACCGAAATAAACTTCGAATTAAAACGCATATGGGAGACCATGTTAGAATGCATGCATATTGGTTGTCATACTGAAGGGAATCTTCCTGGAGGTTTAAATGTAAGGAGACGTGCTTTTGACATGCATAAAGGATTAAATGTTGCCCTGCCATATAATAACCCTAATGAATGGATTACTTCTATTAGACAAACTGAAGTAAAATTTCGTCAAATTTTAAAATGGGTAAGCTGTTTTGCCTTAAGTGTAAATGAAGTTAATGCATCTCTAGGAAGAGTTGTTACTGCTCCAACAAATGGTAGTGCAGGAGTAATTCCTTCAGTTTTAATGTATTATTTAGTTATTGAAAATCATAATGCAGATTTTAAACAAATAAAACAATTTTTATTAGTTGCTGGAGAGATTGGAAGTCTATTTAAAAAAGGAGCTACAATATCTGCAGCTATGGGAGGTTGTCAAGCAGAAATAGGCGTTTCTTCTGCAATGGCAGCTGGTGCTTTATGTGAGCTTTTAGGAGGAACTGCAGAACAGGTTATGATTGCTGCCGAAATTGCCATGGAGCATCATTTAGGTTTAACTTGTGATCCTATTGGAGGTTTAGTACAAATACCATGTATTGAAAGAAACTCTATGGGCGCTATTAAAGCTATAAATGCCGCAGAATTAGCTTTAGAAACTAATCCAGAAAATGTAAAAGTTCCTTTAGATAAAGTTATAGATACCATGTGGGAAACCGCTAAAGATATGAATACAAAATATAAAGAAACTTCTGAAGGCGGTTTAGCTGTTCGTGTTAATATTGCCGATTGTTAAACTATTATATTTGAGAATTAATCATCAGTAATAGAAATATCGAAATAAAATTGTCCTACCCAACAAGCATCTGCTGCAAAGGTGTCTCCAAAACGATCTGTTCGGGTAATATTCATCGTTATTGAACTCGCAGATTTATTTGCATAATTTAATGTAAATGTATCTGGAAAAGAACTGTAATTATTCCCCGAGAATATAATACCATCAGGAAAAAAAGGTAACGCGGGAGAGAAATCATACTTTACTTGTAAGCGCTCTGGGCTATGCGGTGCACTTAATACACGTACTCCTCCTAAAACAACAGTTTGTCCATCAATTGATTGCCTGCCTAATATCTCCCAATTCACTGTTGTATTTACACCTCTAATAGACACAAAAAAAGAACCTGTATCTCCAACTGAAGCACCATTACAAACTGGTATTTCCATTGCACTTATGGTTGCAATATTTGAGAAATCGGGTACGGTACTATCACTTATTTTTTGCCAAGACGCATTACCATTAGCATCACTTACTAATACTTTTCCCCTACCTTCTGTTCCATCAACCAATCTAAAGAGAGAATTTCCAACAGTCATCTCAACAGCATCTATCCAAGCGGTATCACTTCCTGCAGAACCACTACCATCTTTTGTATATTCCCATTTAATATTATAAGTTCCTGATGTAAAACTGTACCTATAAATATCCCAGTCTTTTTCTCCAGACCAATTTGTTATAACATTGCCATCTATAGTAAACCTTAGAAAATCACGATTTTTTTGTGAACTCACTTTATAAGCAAAGCTTAAATTAGCTCCCTCTGCAGGTACTGTTAAAGTATAATTTACAGATGATGTTTGATTATTTCCTATTGCATTGGATTTAGCACATCTAGAAGGGGGGCCTCCATAAGGAGAAGGATCTCCGGAGCGTGCCCAATTTGTAAATGTTAATGGAGCAACATCTTCTGGAGCCTGAAAACTAGAATTTGCAAGTTCCGTCACTACTGGAGTCGCTTCAATATGGAATTTAGAAGTTGGTGTACTTATTCCTACACCAACGTTACCTGAATTTTCGTTATATATTGTATTTCCTGCAATTGCCCAGTCTAAATCACCTCCTCCAAAGGGTACCCAAGCGGTTCCGTTATAAAAATAAAATCCTGGAGCACTATTTGTTTGAAAAATAAATAATCCTAAAGCAGGAGACGCAATCGCATCTCTTTGCGCTATGGTTAACCTTGGTACTAAAAGTCCAGAGTTTTCTGAAGTAATATCTAATGCAGAACTAGCATGTGGTGTTGTTGTACCTATACCTACTTGCGAAATTGCAAAGAGTGGTAACATCATTATTATATAAAGTATTTTTTTAATCATAATTAATTATTTTTCAAATTCACAAAATTATTAATCGCCTACTATAATGAAATCAAAATAAAATTGACCTCCCCAACATTCAACACCATCAAAAATATCGCCATGTTTATCTACCCTTGATATATTTGCTGTTATTGAAGTTCTACTTTTTAGAGCATAGTTAATATTAAAAGTATCTGGATAATCTTGATTATTAAAGGCAGTGAATAGTATTCCATCTGGAAAAAAAGGCAATGGTGAAGCAAAATCATATCTTACTTGTAACCGTTCAGATCTATAATTTGCTTTTAAAACATTATAAGTTGTTCCGCTTACGGTATAATCTTGTGTTTGACCAACAAAAGTATCTCTGGCCAAAATAGTCCAAGTAACAACTACAGTACTTCCATTAATAAGAACATTAAAGTTTCCTGAATCACCAATTACAACTGTTTTACAAACAGGAATAGTCATTGAAGATATAGCATTTGTTTTACGAGATCCTCCTATTGAAGTTTCATTAACATCCTGCCAAGACGCATTTCCATTTACATCACTTACCAGTAACTTACCGTTAGATTGGCTTCCATCTGTTAAACGAAACACATTAGAACTCGTTAAATCACTAATATGTAATTTTGTTGTTGGATTAATTGTACCTACTCCTATATTTCCTGAATTAGTATTGTATATATCATTACCGTTAGTTGTCCAGTCTAAATCACCACCTCCAAAAGTTACCCATGCAGTTCCATTATAGTAATAAAAACCTAATGTGTTATCTGTCTGAAAAATTATTAATCCTGTTGCTGGTGTAGAAATACTATCTCTCTGCGATTGTGTTAACCTTGGAATTAACATGCCCTTAGTTGAAGATGTAATTTCTAATGCTGAACTAGCATCAGGACTTGACTCTCCTATTCCAATCTGGGAAAAAGATAACAATGGCATTAACAAGAGTAAATAAAATATAGGTTTTAACATGGGGCATCACATTAATTATTAGCACTGTAAGTCGTAAATATACAACAGCATTACGTTATAACCTTATAAATATGCGCTTAATCGTTGAAATACACTGTAAAATTAAATCGTTCGGTTTGTATTTTGTCTAAAACCTCACTTTTGTCTAGTTAGTACACTTCCCTTTTATTCTCGTATTAGATTATCGATTAAATGAACTACCTCGACGCAGAGCCATAGAGGTATCAAGCGGAAAAAACTTTATTTTTAGTTTGATAAAAACCTCAGGTTTTCAAACTTTCCTCTTGACCACCGACGCAGAACGTCGGGGAATTCTATTGATTAAATAACTGGAACGAGTTTACACCACTATGAGAAAATCTGTCATTGAACCAAAACTCATAAGGAACCGATGCGTTTGCCATATTACAATCCATTATGAAGGCTGTCAAGCAGAAATAGACGTTTCCTTAGCAATCGCAACAGGAGCATTATGTGAATTATTTAGGAGGAACTACAAAACAGGTTATGATTGCTGCTGAAAATTGTAATAGAGTATCATTTAGGTTTAACTTGTGATGCTATATAAATACAGTAGTATTAGCTTTGGAAACTAATACAGATATAATCCAGAAAATGTAAAAATTATCTTAGATAAAGTTATAGATACCAAGTGGAAAACGGCAAAAGGCATCAGTACCAAATACAGAGAGACTTCTGAAGGGGGTTTAGCCGTTCGTGTTAATATTGCCGATTGTTAATTCTTAATTAGCTTTTCAATTATATAATTAGATTTATCTGTATTAAAAATTTTCATTAAGTAAATACTTTTATTAAAATAGGAAATATTCAATTTATTAATTACTACGCCCTTATATATAAGTACTCCTTTTATTGAATATATTTCGTATTTTTTTTTCAGATTTAATTAAATAATCGTCTGTACTCAGATTACAATCTTCTTTTGTTATTTCTTGATTAAATATTATCTGATTACTACAATCGTCCGTTACAGTCCAAGTTCTTATCAAAGTATAAGCTGTAGAAGTAATAGGTACTATTATTTCTCCAAAATCTACTGTAACATTTGAGGTACAATTATCGATAAACTCTAATGTTGGTACTTCTGGAATCTCTCCACAACTAATTGTTATATTTGGTTCTAATGTTGAGATTAATTGTGGTACGATTTCATCATTTATTATAATAATTTGTACAACATCAATACTATTACCACATTCATCTATTATACGATATGTTCTTGTGATTACTATTGGACAACTTGTTCCATCTAAAATTTCTGATACAAATACAACAGAAGGTATTGAACAATTATCTGTTTCATCAATTACTACACTTCGATCTTGTGGTGGTACATTACTTATACATTGTACACTTATTGCTTCAGGATTACTTGCGCTTGTTGCAATGTCATCATTTATACTTAAGTTTTGAGTAGCTGTATCTGTTCTATTACTAGAGTCTATAGCTGTAAACGTTCTTATTATTCTTATTGGACAAGAACTAAATAAAAGATTATCAACATAACTTAATGTTATAGATGGGGTAGAATATTCTACACTTCCTCCCATGGCTATCAAATCTCCTTCTGTAATAATTACTGCCACATCACTATATATAAATGGTGTAATGTTAGTTTCATCACAACCACTAATTCCAAGATTAGCAGGTGGCGTAATATTTGGACTTTGAGCATAAAAAAAGAGAGACAAGTAAAAAAATAAAGTTAAGCAGCTGTTTCATAATGGTTATTTAGATTTTGGATGTATCTCAATATAGTTTTTTTCTAATAAAAATAACTATGGATCTTATTGGAAGTTTAGAACAAATAATTAATGTATGGAAAGAAACTCAATAAGAACTATGTTTAATACCATTTTTTGATTTAAAAATGCTCAAATAAAAAGCAGCAAATTTTAATGGGTAATTTTAAATAAGAAAGGTTATAAAATAAAAAAGTCAAGAGAAATGACATAATCACTTCCCTTGACTTCAAAAAAACAAAATAAACGAAACCTTTTAAAGTTTTACGTTGTTTAGATAGCGACTATACCTTGTGTATTCGTATCTGGTAAGTTGCCAGATTCTTCTCCTACAAATTCTAGCGAGGTTCCATTAATTTTATATATTCCAATAGTACCATCTAAACCGTACAATTGGTATAAATATTCTCCATCATCAGTAATCCATAAATCTATCCATCCATCAGTACTAGCGAATGCATCTGGACCATTATCTGCACCTCCAGTACCTGTTCCTGTTGCCGCTACTTGATCTATTAGTGTTACTACTCCATTGTCGTAACTGTATGCTGCTAAACCTGCTTCTATTGCATTAGAAACAAAAAATGTATTTCCATCTGCAGTAAAATCTAACCAACAAGCTGTTCTTCCTGTATTCCCTGTACCTGATCTTACATCTAAACTAATTGGATTTAAGCTTCCGTCAGATTGTATTTGCCAAGTAGATACTGAGCCATCTTGTAATGCAGGAAATGCTGGTGGTGCTCCATTATATTGAAACTCTCTAGCTTCTGTAACTACAACGTAATTATTACCTACAATTTGGAAACCTATTGCAGAAGGAAGGTTTCTTTGCTCTGCATTTCCTCTTAAAGTAGAAGTTCCTGTTCCCCATGGAGTATTACTTAATAGTCCATCTCCTCCAATATTAAATACTGTAACTTCACTTTCATCTCCTGTGGCTAAACCAGCTGCTCCAGAGTTTATGGAAGTCACGACTAACCATTGGCCATCTGGAGAAATTTGTACTGCTGAAGGTCTGTTTTTAAGATCCCTTGTAGATCCAGATATAGGTGATAAAGCACCATCTTCCATGAGCCAAAAGCCAGTTACTGTTCCTTGTTGAGCGGGTTCTCCTTGTGATAAAAACTCTGGCCTCGTAATATTAGTAACATAAACAAGTCCTTTTACTCCTGGAAGAACTCTTTCTGAGTAAGCAATACTATTAGGCCCAATCGCTCCAGTTGGTTGCGGCGTTCCTACTAATGTTAAAGAAAAATCGTCATTAATATTAAATGCTGAAATCGTATTACTTCCAGCATTAACAGCTAGTAAACTTGTGTTATCGTCTGTTTTTGTAAGTGCGTAAGCTGAAATTAAAGGATCTAAACCTTCTCCCCCATCATAATCTCCTCCATTTCCTCCAGTAGCAACTGGTCCTATTGGAGTTAATTTTCCGTCTGCATATCTACCATAAGTAATAATAGTATTCGGGCCTTGCTCATTTCCTGCAATTTGTCCATTCCCATTAGTCATTGCATAAACGGCACCTACTAATTCTCTTGATTGGTCATCTCCACCGCCATTTGGAAGATTAGTTATAGTATCATCATCATTATTACATGAGGCAAAAATAAGAGTTGCCAATAATAGTATTCCTATATTAAATTTTAATTTTTTCATTTTGAGTTTATTTTTAGTTAATTTTTAATTCATTTAAAGTGATTATTTCTTAAAAAAAAACTAACAAGTATTTTAACTTTGATTTCGTTTTATTTTCTTAGAATCTAACAGCTTTTATAAAATATACTCACAATGTATTTTGGCCAAAACGCTTCTGTGAATGTTAAGATTTAAAATTCGTTTTTTAATTACTTACTTAACACTTATTTAGTAGATATTAATTTTTTTAGCTTACAATTAAAAAAATAGAAGATTTAATTAACTTTTATTTAAATAACTTAAATACAGTTGATTAGCCATAAATCACATTGAATAAAAGCTAAGTTTTATGATTTATTTATAATAAGATTAACATATTTAACAGTTAACACTTTTTAGTTTATGTAAGCTAGCTTACATAAACTAGGGCATTTAATTTATTATTACTGCCTTTAATAAAATACTTTGAAATAATTTACTTCAAAATAACAGAAGAATTTAATTTTCACAGCCTTCTCTCCGCCTTGTGTCTATTAAGTAAATGATTTTCCAACCCTCATTACTTTTAAATAATTGAAAAGAATTAACACCACAATGCGAAAATTCGCCGTTAAACCAAAACTCATAAGGAATCCAAGCGCTAGCCATATTGCCATCTACTTGTATATTGAAATCTAGCAAACGTTCATCCCATTTTTGATCACTCTTTCTATTTGCTATAGCTCCTAATAATTTTGAAATGGATTCTGTTATTAATTCACTCTTACCCGCTTTATTAACCGAAGTAGTTTGTAATACTATTTTAGTACCTATAACCGATCTCATTTTTAACGTATCTCCTTCATGAAATCCTTCAAAAAAGATCGTAATCGCTTCTTTTACCTTTTCTTCTGAAGCAGTTTGTGCAAAATGACTCCCAAAAGAAAAAAAACAAAATAGAATAAGTAGCGTTTTCATAATTTTTAATTTTAAACTAAAATACCAATTTGTATTTAATTCAGTTTTATTGCAGAAAAATTAACCTTTAATTTTAGTACTTTTACATTCTATATTTAAACCAATTATTAAATGTCTGTAGCAAAAAAAGAGTACAAAAGAGTAACAGTTAAATCTTTAATAGAAATGAAATCTAATAAAGAGAAAATTTCGATGTTAACGGCTTACGATTATACTATGGCAAAAATTGTTGATGGTGCCGGGATTGATGTTATTTTAGTTGGTGATTCTGCTAGTAACGTTATGGCTGGTCATGAAACAACATTGCCAATAACATTAGATCAAATGATTTATCATGCTTCTTCTGTAATAAGAGCTATACATCGTGCATTAGTGGTTGTAGATTTGCCTTTTGGAAGTTACCAAAGTGATCCAAAAGAAGCGTTACGTTCTGCTATTCGTATTATGAAGGAAAGTGGAGGTCATGCCGTTAAAATGGAAGGCGGAAAAGAAGTTAAAGATTCTATAAAACGTATTTTAAATGCTGGTATTCCAGTTATGGGACACTTAGGTTTAACGCCGCAATCAATATATAAGTTTGGTACCTATACGGTAAGAGCTAAAGAAGAAGAAGAAGCAATAAGACTTAAAAAGGATGCTTTAATGTTAGAGAAAGCAGGATGTTTTGCTATTGTACTTGAAAAAATACCTGCAAAATTAGCTCAAGAAGTAGCAGAAAGTATTTCTATACCCGTTATTGGGATTGGTGCAGGAAATGGTGTAGATGGACAAGTTCTAGTGACTCATGATATGGTTGGAATGACTCATGAATTTAATCCGCGTTTCTTACGTAGATACATGAATTTGTATGAAGAAATGACCAATGCATTTATCAAATATGGTGAAGATGTTAAAAGTGGAGATTTTCCAAATGAAAAGGAGCAGTATTAATTTCGATAGATTAGATTATTAGAAAAATTCGATTGATTGGATTTTTAGAACTTACTCGATTTGAATAGATTCCAATTAGATTAGATCTTTAGAATGACTCTAACGTGAAAAAATAGAATAATTTAAGAATGCATAGATTTAAAGATTTAGAGATTTGGAAAAAAAGCAGAATCTTTTGCTCCGAAATTTATAACACTACTTCTAAATTTCCAGATTCTGAAAAATTCGGACTAACAAATCAATTGCGTAGAGCTTCAGTTTCAATGCCTTCTAATATTGCAGAAGGTTCTTCTAGAAAGTCAAATAAAGATTTTGCTCGATTTCTTCAAATCACTTTAGGTTCTGCTTACGAAATAGAAACACAATTATTAATAGCTTCAGATTTAAAGTTTATTTCTAAAGAAGAATTAGATTTACTTTTGAAAAATTTAGAATCAATTATAAAAATGACATCTAAATTCAAGTCAACACTCAATTAAATAATAAATCGAATCAATCCAGAAATCGAGTGATCCAAAAATCCAATTAATCCAGAAATCGAGTGATCCAAAAATCTAAAATTGTATCCAACAAATCTAATTTACAAGTTCTTTATGAAGACAATCATATTATTGTTGTTAATAAAAGAGCTGGAGATATAGTACAAGGCGATAAAACTGGAGATAAACCGCTTAGCGATGTTGTGAAAGAATATATTAAAATTAAATATAATAAACCTGGTAATGTATACCTTGGAACTGTGCATAGATTAGACAGACCTACAACAGGTTTAGTTATTTTTGCTAAAACCTCTAAAGTATTACCGCGATTAAATAAATTATTTGTCTCTAAAGAGATCTCCAAAACCTATTGGGCTTTGGTAAAAAATAAACCAGAGAAAGAAGCTGATACACTTATTCATTGGTTAAAAAAGAATCCAAAAAATAATAAATCTACTGCCTATTTAAAGGAAATAGAAAACAGTAAAAAAGCAATTCTTCATTATTCAATACTAAAAAAACTAGAGACTTATTACCTTTTAGAAATTAATTTAGAAACAGGAAGGCATCATCAAATAAGAACACAACTATCTCATATTAAGTCTCCTATAAAAGGTGATTTAAAGTATGGATTTAATAGAAGTAATAAAGATGCTAGTATCAGTTTACATGCTAGACGAATTACTTTTACGCATCCTGTTTCTAAAGAAAAGCTAAATATTACCGCTCCATTACCTAATGATCCGTTATGGAATGCTTGTCCCTAAGATTTTGTAACTTAATAGCAACTAATTTTTTTAAAATGATTCCAGAACTTATCCAATCTCAACGCCATTATTTTTCAACAAATGAAACTAAATCTGTTACATTTAGAAAAGAAGCTTTAAAAAAATTAAAAACGGAATTAGTATTACGAGAACAAGATATTATTGACGCCTTATTTAAAGATTTTAAAAAACCCCATTTTGAAGCTGTTGTAACCGAAACCGAAATTATTTTAGCCGAGATAAATAATACAATTAAAAATATTAATTCATGGGCCAAACCTAAACGAGTAAGAGCCTCTCTCTTAAATTTCCCATCATCTGATTATATTTATTCAGAACCTTATGGAGTTACTTTAGTTATTTCTCCTTGGAATTACCCTTACCAACTTGCATTAGCTCCTTTAATTGCTGCTATAGCTGCAGGTAATACTGTTGTTATAAAACCTAGCGAACTCACACCTAATACCTCTGCAATAATTTCTTCTATAGTGAAAAAGGTGTTTAAACCTGAACATGTTACTGTCGTTCAAGGCGGAGTTGCTATTTCGACAGAACTACTTAATCAAAAATGGGATTATATTTTCTTTACCGGAAGTGTTAATGTAGGTAAAATAGTAGCAAAAGCCGCTGCTCCCAACTTAACACCTGTAACCTTAGAGTTAGGTGGTAAAAACCCTTGTGTTATAGATGAAACCGCAAATGTAAAACTAAGTGCAAAACGCATTGTTTGGGGTAAATTTTTAAATGCAGGACAAACCTGTATTGCTCCAGATTATATATTAATACACGAATCTATAAAGCAATCATTTTATGATGCTGTAAAAAAAGAGATTACATCTGCATATTCAGAAAGACCAGAACTTTCCGAAGATTACGCGCGAATCATAAACTCTAGGAATTTTGATCGATTAACAAAAATGTTATCTAATGAAACGTGTATTATTGGAGGACAAACTAATGCAGAAACGCAATACATCGCTCCTACTCTAATTGATGAACCAAAATTGGATAGTGAAGTGATGAAAGATGAAATATTTGGACCTATTCTTCCTGTTATCTCATACAAAGACGATTCAAAATTAGAAACGATTATTCAAAAATATGACAAACCCTTATCGTTTTATGTTTTTAGTACTAATTCAAAAAAAGCGAAACAGTTAATTCAAAAATTTTCGTTTGGAGGTGGCGCAATTAATGATACCATTATTCATTTTACAAATAATAGATTACCTTTTGGAGGTGTTGGTGCTAGCGGAATAGGATCTTATCATGGAGAATCTAGTTTTTCAACGTTTTCACACAAAAAAGGGATCGTAAAAAAAGGAAATTGGTTAGATTTACCTATGCGTTATGCCCCATATAAGGGCAAATTAAAATTAGCAAAAAGTGCTTTAAAATGGTTATCCTAAATTACTCTATTGGATAATCCAACGATAACTTAACACCGCCTCCTTCTTTAGAATCAATAGTTAATACTGCATTTACTAAAACAGCTCGACTTGTCATATTAATTAATCCTGAACCTTTTTCTACAGTATTAATATTAAACCCTATACCATCATCTATAGCTGTAATATTAACCGACTTCTTATTATAACTAACGATGACCTTTATATGTTCAGCTTTTGAATATTTAACAGCATTAGAAAAGAACTCTTGTAAGATTCTAAAAATAATAATCTCATGCTTTTTATTCTTAAAGGGAATCGATTCCCCGTGAGTAGTCAATTCCGCAGAAGCAAACTTCATCTTTTTTAATCGATCCAACTCATTAGAGATTGACTTTTCAATGCCAATATTTAGAATAACATCATTATTAAGAGACTTAGAAAGTGCACGTACTTCTCGCAAGCTATCTCTTACTACATTATTTGTATCATTAAATGGGGCTTTTAACTCTTCAGGTAGCTTCGATCTTAAAATACTCAATTGCATACTTGCTACAGACAACAATTGTCCTACGTTATCATGCAGTTCCCAACCTATATTTTTAAGCGTTTGTTCTTGAATTTCGGTTTGCGCATTCGACAACTCTTCGTCAAATAACTGCTGTTGTTTAATTTTATCAATTAAAAGTTTGTTTTTGCGTTTTTGAAAGACAATAAAAAAAGTAATAATTAAAGTGGTAACAACTACTAAAACCCCAAGCATGTAAGCTAATAAATAACGTTCTGCCGCCGTAGAGACAGCTCTGTCTTGAATTAATGCTATAAAATTAAACATATTCTGGCTTTGAGTAAATTAATCCAAAAGTGAAAATTGAGTACATAAAAATATTAGAAAGAATATAAATGGTGTCTTGTAAAACCACAAAATCCCAATCTGCAGATGAAAAATAGATATTATAAAACACTAATGGTGTTGCTATTAACCACCATAACAAAATTGCTGTACTAATGTAAAAATTTAATGATTTATAAAATGTAAGAATATCTTCGGATTTTAAAATTTCTATAAAATAAAGCGTGACGCACAACAAGATAATTATTGCACCAAAAACAGCTATTTCAGGAAAAAAACTATTAAAATAGTCCTCAAAATTAACTATGATATAAAGTATTGAAAAACTCAAAAAACCTAAACCAGAATACTTTATAACGGTACAATATAATTTAGTTTTGATTAATTTATAAAAATAGAATGAATAAAAAACAACAGCTCCAACCTCCCAATACAGTGTAGACCACCAATGGTTACTTTGAAAATACGTAGTATTTAAAAAGCCTAAAACACCATTGTCTCTTACTAAGTAAGTGTAAGCACTTATTAAATCACAAATAGCAATATAAACTAAAAATAGAATAAAAAATTTGGCAGCTGTCGAATAGTACTTTTTAAAAAGTATTAATCCGGTAACAGCTGCCATAAATTCTACAATATGTGTTATTAAACCGTAGTTTTTTATTAAGAAATCTTCCAATTAAAAATTTAAATTTTATTGATTGGGATAAGAAGCGTTTGGTGGGTGACCTCCTTGACCGCGATTTAATGGCTTGATCGCTAAATCAATACTTTCAGTAATTCCATTTCCATCTTTTCCTAGAGATTCTTCAGCTGTTGGGACAATAAATGATGTACAATAACAATTGTTATTTTTGTTATAAGCACCAGCATAAACACGAAAGCCATTCAATTCAAAGCCTTTCTTTTTTGCTTGTTTTTTAGCATATTTAATGTAAGCAGTAAGATCATCAAGAGACCACCAAGATGAACGGTTATCTTCTTTTATTTTACCTCCAGTTTCATCCTGGATGCATTTATCCATAGCTTGTTTTCTTGTTTTAGTCCATTCATTATTTAAAGCATTAGCTTTTTTTATTGAAATCACACCTTTTGGTTTTGTCATTTTTCTTATAAGTTTAATAATTAGTAATTAATTATGATAGAAATATTCTATCATGCTTAATTTAGCTCTGTAGGGAAACAGTTTTCTAAACTTAATTCATAAAATAAAGAGTTTAAGGGTTAATAACTTTATGTTTCTAATGTATAAAAAAAAACGAATACTTTAACATATACCTAACACTTATACGAAATAAAAATTTATGATTTATTTGTATGTCACTGAATATAAAACAGTAAGTCTATAAATTAAATAAAATACGGTCTCCATTATATTTTTGAGCCATCTGTGATATTGCTTTTTCTTTTAATTGTAATATTCTTGGGTAACCACCTGTAGTTTGGCAATCTCTCATTAGTATAATAAGTTGCCCAGCTGGCGTTAGCTGTACAGTTCCAGGAAGCACAATAGAGGTAATTATGGGCTTAATATTGTTTTTTAATTGTTCATCATATAATTGGTAAGCCATTCTATTGTTTTCCTTTCCAATTACAAATTTTTTCTTTTTAATAATGTGTTTTAAATCTTCTGATAACAAATCATACTCAGGACCTTCTAAAACATCTAAAGAAGATGAAGAAAAATGAGTTGTATTCGTTTTAACTAAGGCGCTTTTACGTATTTCATTATGAAAAGTATTTTCCTTGATCTCAAGACGATCTCCTATATTAACTTTAATAGTTGAAGTCATTATATTGTACATACTCCGGCTTCCAAAAACACTTTCGGTTTGAAAACCTTCTTTTACAGCCAAATAACTTCTAAAACCATATTCAGGACTGTTAAAAGAAAGCACATCATTCTTTTTAATGACTATTACAGCGTTTAATTTTAATGGTTTATTATCATTCAAAACTGGTGATAAATTTGCGCCAGTAATTGCAATAATCGTATTGCAATGAAATTGAAGTTTAGGACCTGTCATGGTTAGTTCTAAAACAGCATCGGTTTCCTTATTATTTAATAATGCATTCGCTAGTTTTGCAGAATAAGAATCCATTACACCAGAAACTGGTACACCTTGATCTTGATAGCCATGTCTGCCTAAATCTTGAACACTTGTATAGAAGCCAGCTTTTAATACTGAAACCATCTTATATCTCTTTATATTTTAATTCGTAAACGCCTGCTGCAACCAAAGTTTTAATATCTTGATGTTGTTTCTTATTTATTGAATAAAATTGAAGGTAATCTCCATTTTTTGCAAAACAGGGTTTTTCTTTATTTATATCGAAAAAATTAATTGGAGAATTACCTATAATAGTCCAACCTCCTGGACTTTCAATTGGGTAAATACCTGTTTGCTCGGCTCCAATGGCTACTGCTCCTTTTTCTATTTTTAATCGCGGTTTACTTTTTCTAGCTTGAAACAAAACAGGATCTAAGCCTCCTAAATACATAAAACCGGGTAAAAACCCTTTAAAATAAATTAAATAGTTTGGTTTACAGTGTCGTTTTATTATTTCATCTGTGCTTATCTTTTTTATTTGAGAAAGGAATTCTAAATCGATACCAAAAGAAAGCTCATAACAAACGGGGATTTGCCATATACGTCGCTGCTTAAAATCTAAAACTTGTTTTTTAGAGTAACACGATTTTAATAGTTCTATTTCTTTATTATAATCTAAGTTCTCAGAAATACGATATATAATTAACAATGAATTATAAGCAGACACTACTGTTTTTATATTTCCATTTGATTGCGATTCAATTTCAGATTTAAAAGC
Source organism: uncultured Flavobacteriaceae bacterium (assembly GCA_937959395.1). Classification (GTDB taxonomy): domain Bacteria; phylum Bacteroidota; class Bacteroidia; order Flavobacteriales; family Flavobacteriaceae; genus JAHDGB01. The sequence goes on from CALGLR010000114.1 coordinate 39,859, forward strand.
CATGATATCTATAAAAATTGACTCATTTATACGACTAGGCCATTCTATTAAAATAGCACATTCTCCATAGGGTTTATAGTTTAATAAATAAGACATTTATAATTTATCTACAGTTATACCTTTATCTAATAACGCGTTAAATAAATATTTAACAATTGCTAAAGCGGCTTTATTATCTCCATGTACACAGTAAGTATTTGCTTTTATCGGTAAACTATTTCCTGAAATTGTTTTTACATTTTTCGCATTATACATGTAATAAACATGTTGAAAAACGGCTTCCGGATTTGTTAATAATGCATTAGGATTAGAACGAGAGACTAAAGTATAGTCATTATTATAATTTCTATCTGCAAATACTTCATAAACAATAGGAATGTTGTTTTGCAGCGCCAATGTTTCTATTACCGATCCAAAAGGAACGTATAATTTTACGCTTTTTGGAATGTAAGTCATCATTTTTATAATGACTCTAGCAATATCAATATCTGTCGCAGCCAAATTATACAATGCACCATGAGGTTTCACATGGTTTAGTTTTGCTTTATTAGTGTTTACTATTTCTGAGAAGCTTAGTATTTGATCTTTTAAAGATTCGAATAGTTCGGTATGAGATAATAAAGGCATTGGTTTTCTACCAAAATTCTCTTGGTCTGGAAATGAAGGATGCGCACCAATTTTTACATGATTAGCAAGAGCACTATTTACGGCATGATGCATTGTTTTTTTATCTCCTACATGACCACCACAAGCGATATTACATGAAGATAGATAAGGCATTAATTGGGCTTCATTTTTAATACCTTCTCCCACATCAGCATTAATATCTATTTTCATTTTAAATAAGATTAAAGACTTTTAATATACTTTTAATTCCGAGGAAAAAAGTAATACCAACTATTATAAATCCTAATACATTTTGAAGTTTTGTATTCACATATTTTCCAAGAATATTCGATTTATTCATTAACCAAATTAAGAAGGTAGCTGTTACCGGAAGTAATAAACCATTAGCCACTTGCGCAAATTTTATAATCTCTATCGATTTTATATTTAATGAAGAAAAAATAACTCCAAGTAATAATATAAAAAACCAAACGCCTCTAAATTTATTAGAACGCAAATTTGTATCCCATCCTAGGCAACCACTTGCAACAAATGCTGCCGCTAAAGGTGCTGTTATTGCACTAGTAATACCAGCGGCAAACAAACCTATTGATAAGAAGTATTTAGCAAAACTGCCAAAAAGCGGTTCTAATCCCTTAGCAAGATCTGCAGCTGTTTTTATAGTATCTGTTGTTACAGAAGCTGCTGTAATTATGATACACATCGATACAATACAACCCAGAGACACCGCTATTATCGTATCTTTTCTAGCAAACTTTAAATCACTTTCATTATGCCATTTCTCCTTTGAAAGTGAAGCATGTAAAAATAAATTATAAGGCACTACAGTGGTCCCTATTAACCCAATTATAGTAAATAAGCTTCCTTTTGGAGTTTTAAATTGAAATAATCCTTTTACTATTTCAATAATATTCGGTTTTGTAATAATCGCGGCTATTAAAAAAGACAGACTCATAATTATGACCAAACTAATTAATACCCGTTCTAAAATTTTATAGTTCCCGATGTATAATAATATAAATGCCAAAACACCAATTACGAGACTTAGTAATTTTAAAGAGAATGATCCTATTTGTAATGTTGGAGATCCAACTAAAACCTCTAACCCTAAAACGCCGCCACTTATATTTCCAGCTTCATAAGCTGCATTGCCAACGACTATTGCAGACAACATTAATACAATGACTATATTCCTAAATATTGGGTTTTTAATTTCACTTCGCATTATTTCGGCTAAACCTTTACCAGAAATTACTCCAATTCTTGCAGACATTTCCTGTAATAATACCGTTGCAAATAAAGAAAACAATAAAGCCCATAATAATGCAAATCCAAAAGAAACCCCAGCTATAGTACATAATGTTACTGTACCTGGTCCAATAAAGGCCGCAGCAACCAAAGGTCCTGGACCTATATTCTTTATCCAGTTTTTAATCATTAGATACTGTATTTAATGCATAAATAGCAAAACTTCCTAACCAATGTCCTCCTTCGTAACTATCACCCACTAAATTAGGTAAGGAATAATTTATATGTTGGTTCGCAATATTTTTTAAATGATTGTATTCTGGTAAACCATTAGCAATGGTATTTAAACTCCATGCTCTAGAAAAATTAACACCATCTAGATGTACTAATTTACCGTCTGTTCTATCTGAAACTTTTCCAGTTTCTAGTGAATAGCCTTTATCCTTTAATTGCGGTAAAAAAGCATTAAGCCAAGCTTTAAATCCTTCAATAGGCAAAATACGTTTCATTAAAGCCGCTTCTTCCAAACAAGGTGATAAAAAATCGTAACCACTAGGTTCCCATGTTATTGGACATGCTTCATCTTTTAAGTAAAACTCTTTAGAGCGCTTAGTTATACTAGATAATAATTCTTCGTGATTTACAGCTTTAGCATAATCCCAAGCAAAAGACAATCCAAAAGCTGTATTTGGATGCTCTCCTACTCTAATTGGGTAATTCAATTTAGGCAAAAAAGTAATGTATTTATTTACAACTAAGTTTGTTAATGGTTCTAGGTTTTGTTCTAACTCTCTTGCCAAAGGCGTATTCCAAGTATGCAATTCTTCTGCTAATTTAAGTAACCAAGCCCAGCCATAAGTGCGTTCGAACGAAGCATTCTCCTTATCATCAAAATACTTAATCTCTAATTCTATATTCTCTTTAGAAATATTTTCGAGTAGCATTTTCTTAATAGTATCTGCATTTTCTATGTTTGGAAACTGCTTAAGTAAACTCACTAAACTCCAATGACCATGTACTGCAGAATGCCAATCGAAACAACCATAAAATGCTGGGTGTAACGTTTTAGGTTCTTTTAAAAAAGTTGCATTTCCTAAAACCTGATTCAATTTATTAGGATATTCTACCTGTATACAATGAATTGGTAATTGAGACAACTTCTTTGCTTGTTCTAATGTTAGTTTAGGAACACTAACGCTCTCTATTTCTTTGATTTTTAATGACCTTTCTTTTTTTTCTTCGGAAGAGTTGCAATTATATAATAGCAATATAATTATCAATACAAGATAACGTTTCATTGGATACAAATTTTATCATGAAAAATACAATTAGTTTTTTTAATTATAAACTAATCCTTAGTAAAGATGATTCTTTTGTTAGAAACTTTTTTTAAGAGTAAAAAAAGTTGAAATGAGTAGTAATGAAAAGAGACTGCATCATAGGATAGACAGTCTCTTATTGTGACTATATAAATAGTCTTAGGGAGATGCAAATTTTTGTAAACTAATAAACAACACCCTTTATTTTTAAAAATGGACACTAAAACTAGTCCCTATATTAACTTCACTTTCTACTTTTATTTCACCTCCTAAAGCTACTACTTGGTTTTTAGTAATAAATAAACCTATACCTTTAGCGTCATTATTATTATGAAATGTTTTATACATTCCAAATAAATCTTTACCATATTTACTTAAGTCGAGACCGATGCCATTATCTAACACTTTAAGTGTTATTTTTTTATTTTTTGTATAAGTTTCTATAGTAATTTCTGGTATACGATCTTCATGTCTATACTTTATACCGTTAGAAATTAAATTTAAAAGTATGCTATCCATATAAGATGCATTGTATTGAAGTGATAATGTCTTAGGGACTTTGTTATTTATTATCACTTTATTACAATCTATATCTTTCTTAAAGATAGCAATTACGTTTTCAACGTAATCATGAATATTAACTGTTGTTAATTTAGTTTCTGTATTATTTTGAACATCTACAATTTCGTTTAAATGTGAAATCGTATCAGAAAGACCGTGAGATACTTTTTTAAGATAAGAAATCATTTCTAATTTTTCATCTATATTTTCTGTATCATCTGTCATTTCTAATAAACTTTCAAAATTACCAGAATGTGTGCGTAAATTATGAGATACAATATGTGCGAAATTTAATAATCGACTATTTTGATCTTCAATTTTATTAATTGTATCTAGATTTAGCTCTTGTTGTAATTTTTGATCTGTAATATCTACTATATGTCCATTCCAAAGAATACTACCATCTTTTAATCTTTCAGGTTTTCCTTGACCACGCAACCATCTAAGTCCCTTAATCGGTAAAACGACTCTATATTCTATATTCCATGCAGACAAATTCTCCATAGAGTTATAAAATATATTTCGAAGTTTGTCGATGTCTTTTCTATGTATTCTAGAAATAACGGGAGACGCATCTGTTTTTAAATCCTCAGAGTTTACTTCATAAATATCCTCTATCCCTTTACTTACAAAAGGAAAACAAGATTTATTTATATCTGGAAAATGTTGAAACTGATAAAATAAACCACTTAAATCACCCAACAGTTTTTCAAAGTTTACACCTTTCACACGTTCTTCACTTTCAGCTGAATACTCTATATCCTTAACCTTCTGTAAATTAGGATAGTAATCTGTACTAACTTGCTTTAGAAGTTTCATGATTTAGAGCTTTTTGTTTAACAAACAATTAATGCTTTAAATTAAAAATTATTTTATTTTCACTATAAAATTAAAGCTTATGATTATTTATATTCGACGTAATGCTTAAAAATACGATAAAAATAATTAATAAATTTTATTTGTAAGAAAAATCTTTAATTAATTTTAAAAAACAAAAATTTAAAAAAGTTAAACAAAACTATTATTCCATTAATTAGAAGAATTTTACCCCAACCAACCTTCACGATCTAAACTTCTATATTGTATAGCTTCGCTAATGTGCGAACCATTAATATGTTCTGAAGCTTCTAAATCGGCAATAGTTCTAGACACTTTTAATATTCTATCATAAGCTCTAGCTGATAAGTTTAAACGCTCCATTGCTGTTTTTAATAGGTTTTTAGAAGCGTCATCTAATTTACAATACTCTCGAATTTGTTTAACATTCATTTGCGCATTATAGTGAACGGTTTCAGAGGTTTCAAAACGTTTAGTTTGGAATTCTCTAGCCAATGTGACGCGTTTACGAATGTTAATTGAAGGTTCTCCTTTACGATCGTCAGACAATTTATCAAAAGGAACCGGAGTGACTTCAATATGGATGTCGATTCTGTCTAATAGAGGTCCTGAGATTTTACCTAAATAGCGTTGCATTTCAGCTGGACTAGACGTTACAGGTGCATCTGGATCATTAAAATAACCACTAGGGCTAGGATTCATACTTGCGACCAGCATAAAACTACTTGGGTAAGTCACTGTAAATTTAGCCCTAGAAATAGTCACTTCTCTATCTTCCAACGGTTGACGCATAACTTCTAAAACATCTCGCTTAAACTCTGGCAGTTCATCTAAAAACAAAACACCATTATGGCATAAAGATATTTCTCCAGGCTGCGGATAACTCCCTCCTCCTACCAAAGCGACATTAGAAATAGTATGATGTGGACTTCTAAAAGGCCGCTGTGCCATTAAACCAGAATCTGCTTTTACTCTACCAACTACAGAGTGTATTTTTGTAGTCTCCAAAGCTTCTTTTAAAGACATTGGTGGTAAAATACTAGGTAACCTTTTGGCTAACATTGTTTTTCCTGATCCTGGAGGCCCTACTAGAATAATATTATGTCCACCTGCTGCAGCTATTTCCATACAACGCTTAATACTTTCTTGCCCTTTAACGTCTGCAAAATCAAAATCTGGATATTCTAAATTTTTATAAAACTCCTCTCGGGTATTAATGATGGTTTGCTCAAGAGGCACTTCTTTATCAAAAAAATCAATAATTTCTTTAATATTTTCGATACCAAAAACCTCAAAGTCATTAACAATAGCTGCTTCTTTAGCGTTTTGTTTTGGTAATATAAACCCTTTGTAGCCTTCTTCTTTTGCCTTTATTGCAATAGGTAGAGCGCCTTTTATGGGTTGCAAACTACCATCGAGAGAAAGTTCTCCCATAATAAGAAACTCTTCTAAATTAGGCGCTTTAATTTGTTTTGATGCTGCCAAAATACCAACAGCCAAAGTTAAATCGTAAGCACTTCCCTCCTTTCTTAAATCGGCAGGCGCCATGTTTATTGTTATTTTTTTTCCTGGAATTTTGTAACCGTTATTTTGAAGAGCCGCAGCAATGCGATAGTTACTTTCCTTTATGGCGTTATCTGGAAGACCAACCAAATGGTATCCTATTCCTGAATCGACATTCACTTCTACAGTTATAGTCGTTGCTTCAACACCAAATACAGCGCTGCCAAATACTTTTTTTAGCATTTAATTTTAGAATTTGTAAAGCTGTCTTATAGGAATGGCGAAGTTAGTAAAAAGTATAAACTAAGACCTACTATCTTAAAATTTTATGTGTTTATTTATAAATTCAAGTTCAGCTTTTACTTTAGCAATTTTACTTGAAGGTTTTTTATAAATATGACCTTCATTTTTAAGAATTAACAATTCGACTTCTACATCCATTTCCTTTAATGCATAATACATGGCATAGGAGTTATGAGTGGGAACTCTAACATCATTTTCTATTTTTATTTTATTTTTTGTATCGAATCATAATAAATGTAACAAGGAAATGAAGTTTAATCTGTTTAAAGATTATTTGAAAATTAATCTTTAAAATTTAAAGGCGCAATTTCATTGAATACTTCTACTTTTACTCTAATGATAGCACTAACATGATAATTTATAACTTTTTCACGTCCAGATTTAGTATTAAGTAGATCTCTAAATTCTTCAAAATTATCCATAAAAAAGTTTTCTGTAAGCACAGCTGGCATCCTTGTTTTGGTAAGCACGAAAAAACGTCGCTCTTTATCTAAATCTCCATCACTTAAATCTTTTCGCAATCTGCGGTTTGGAAACTCTTTTTGAAATTCTTGCCCAAAAATAGTTGCAATTTTATCACTCTTTGTATCTCCAGGAGATGTATACATTTCGCTACCATTACCTCCTCCTGCATTACTATGTACACTTAAATAAAAGCTTTTATTCTTAGGATACTTGTTTGCTCGATTAACCCGAGTTCGCAAAGTCACATCTCTATATTCTGGTGCTATATTTACATAAGGTATTTTGTAAAAGGTTAATAGTTCTATAATACCATTAACAATGGCACGATTAAACTCTCCTTCATAGATAATGCCCTTTTCTTTCCAGTCTTTACGCTTTCCTGGAGTTTGGTATTTATTGTTTATTAAGGCACCATGGCCATTGTCTAGAAGTACAATCATATTTAAATAGTTTAAAAATCTATCAATCTTCTTTAGTTATACTATCCAATTTTTTTAAAATGGTAGGCATTCTAAAATTACCATGAAGCTTTTTTACTTCATCAAAAGCTTCGTCAATATTTATTCCTATGGAAGACAAGAATAAAGGTTTCTTGCTATTTCCTCTATACAACTCTTTAGATACTATCTTGGCATCTTTAAAGCTTGATTTTGCTATTCCTATTACTGGGATCTGCTTATTTAAAGCTTCCCATAAATATCCCCCTAGGCCATACTTATAAGAGTCATTAATATAAACATGACTATCTACTATGATTAGCTTTATTGTCTTTAAATCTGCTAATTCTAACACTTCTAAAATACAAGGCAACTCTCTTTTGTAAAATTCACCCGGTATGTATGGGTTCACTTCATCTATATATTTTATTAATATATCTTGAGGCTTACTATCTTGCCAGTTAAATAATACTCCAACGGCTTTAGCATTGGGTTCTCTGTAATGTATGTCTATAGCAAAAATCAATTCTTTAAAGTATATCTTTTAACCTCTCTCCATCCTTCCAAACCGAATGATGAGTTAAATTTCCTTTTTCATCCCAAATTTTGAAATCTCCATCTAGCCTAGAATAATATTCATAATATTCACTTTTAACTTTTCCATTTTCAAAATAATCCCTTTGTAATCCTCCCAAATGTCCATCTATAAATTCTTCTTCCCCAACAAGTTTTCCTTCACCATAGTGTTCAATTATTCCACTAAATGGTTTCCCTTTGTAATTATAGACAACATTCCCTGCATCATCTACATCTATAAACTCAAATGTTTCATCTTCTTCTTCTTGAGTATTAACTCTTATTCTTAACTTTTCTTCCATAGATATTATTTAATATATTCAGCACCTCATAGTAAGGTATATATCAATAATACTTAATTTTATCTACATTTATTTTTAATTCTAAAAAATCTGTGGATATTAAAATTTCTTCAATAGAATTATTCTTAATTATGAATAAATCAGAATTAAATTCATAATCTAAATCATCCAAAACTTCCTTAATAACATTGATAAAGTTTAGACCGTTAATATTAGAATTAAATTTAAATCTCATTTTTTTTAAATAATATTCAAATTTATTTTCACTATTAATGAAATATTCCCATTTAATTTCGTCAATTTCTTTTCTAAATATCGATTTATAAACAGCAGGAGTTGATCTTTTTATTTTTTCTGATATTTCTGTAGCCAAGGATCTCACATCCGGATAATCTTCTTTAAATATTCTAATTATTAAGTATAGAAAATCGCTAAACGTACTTTCTTTTAAAAAATCACTAACAGTATCTATTTTAAAATATTCTTCAAATGACTCCATTATATCTCCATCTACTCTTGTGGGGGTCTTATAATAAAAACCTGAAATATCTATTGTCTTCTTATTCATATTATTCGTACTTAATATATTCTATTTTATCTCCCCTGCTCCCGCTAGTTTCCATAACTAGTGGCGGCAAGAGTAAAAATTATTAATATAGTAAATATAAAAGATGTATTGTCTATAATCGTCAAGCTAAAAAACCTGTAGTATCTATTTCTAAAACGGTATGATCATCTTGGTAGTTTCTTGCACTTGAATATTTCCAATCTATAGGATTCGTTACAAAACCAGTCTCTACTGGATTATTATGAATATAATCTATCTTCTGTTTTATTACTTTATCACTCCATAACTCGATAGGTTTATTATGGTGCTGCCAAAATTGATACTTAGTTGTAGTAGCATTTTTTTTACCAGCTCTTTCAAACATCCATAATAACCATTCTTTACGACTTTCTTGTGAATTGTTTTCTATCGTTTCTAGAATCATTCTTGATGTGTATCGCTTAAAATCTCGTAATAACTCTGAAGGCTTCTCGCTACTTGATCGAAATACAAAATGAATATGACTTGGCATGAAACAATATGCGTATAATTCCATATCTTTTTCTGCTCTGCAATAGTTTACACTATCAACTAATACATTAAAATAAATCTGTCTTGTAAAAATGTCTATCCAATTTATCGTTGCGAAACTTACGAAATATAGACCGCTTTTATTATGAAATTTATAGTTTCTACTCATAATTCTAAAAATACAAAAAGCGGTTTATTTCTAATTAAATTTTTAGTTTTTTTACACTCTTGCCGCCACTAGTTTTGAAAACTAGCGGGAGCGGGGTATTAGTTGTCTGTACTATTCTATAAATGGTTTCTCATTAGCAAAAAGTAGTATTTTCGCCTTTTGTTTCCATCTTTTTGGTATATCGCCTGAGCGTATAATACTTGCCATAGTATATATTTGTGCTTTCCACCTCAGGTTTAGTTCTTTTATATGTTGATCTACGGCATTTATTTGATTTGACTTAATCAAATTTATAAGTGTTTCCAGATATTCACTTTCTAATTCTAGGGAATTAAAAGTACTTAGGGTCATTTTATAATCTTTTTTGTTTTTAACTTTTAAACCTAAAACAGACCATGCCGAATTTATATTTACGCCTTCCTCATTAGAAAAACTTAAAGCCTTTTCTTGCATTTCCTTTGTAGCATTAGTAGAAGCTCCTATTAATCGCATATTATACGCACTAGACTCTTCAAATTTTTCAGCAAGATCAAACGCTTTTTGTAGTTCGCCTTTTTGCATTAAATAATAAACATAATTTACATTCTCCTTTCCTCCTTCTATATTTCCATTCTCTAATTCTTTATAATATTTTATATCATCGTTATTGACTATTGTGGTATAATTCTCTGTATTTTTAAGTTCATTTAAATAACGTTTAATTCGTTCAGCGTCCATAGCCACTACTTCTGCTAAATTTTTATTATTTTTTGCTGCAACTTTATATGAATTATAAGATTTCTCCCACTCTTCGTTTTCTGAATACACATAAGCAGAAGCAAAAGCTAACCAATCATGATTTTTCCATTTTTCATGACCTGCTATAAACTTTTCGTTTTTTAAATCTTCATCTTCAATACAACGTGTCGATATATAATAATAATCAGCATCGTCTGGATTATCATTTGCTAATTTCATGTGTTTTTCGCAAACTGTTTTATGCGATAAAGAATCTGAGAGTTCTTGTATAGCCCTTAAACTTATTAACTCTTTAGGATTTCTAAAAAGACGAGATTCAACAATCTTCTTACCATCTTCTACATTATTTAAATAGTATAACCATTCTGTTATGTTTTTACTTTTTCCGTTATCCCATAAACTTCGAGATTTTATTATTTTCTCTTTAATATTTTCATCATCAATAGTAGACAAAAGGCGATCTGGACTTTCATTACTATAAGCTTCAATTACATCTCTAGTTTCTCCATTACTACCCGATGATAAAGAAATTGTACTAGGCGCTTCTTCTAAAATATAATCGGCATCAACAGGAAACCATTTCTTTGCCCCTAACATAGTTGTTTGCGAATCGTAATTAGAACCCACAATGCTAGTTGCCCCATAATAAATGAGATATTTAACAAATACTGCCGAATTTGCAACATTATAAACGAATGCAGAATGCTCATTAAAAGAAACATCTAACTCTTCTATAATACTATTATCATTATAAAGTGTTTTTACATGGTATTCTTGACCGTAACTTAATTGAATAGATTCACTTTTATTGGCTCCCAACTCTAACGATTGGCCATCGACAAGAACAGTTACATTAGTTTGCAAGCCGTTGTATACATAGAATGGTAATTTTTGAGAATAATTGCCATAAAAAATAGCCGCAAATAAAATACCTGCTGCTATTGTAAATTTAGCAATAGATGGGACTAAACCATCTCCAGTAAAGAAACGATCCCATACGCCTAACTTTCGTTGAATATCTCGCTCTTTTCCGGGAGTCAAGATGTCATATTCTTCTGGCAAAGAAATTGTATTTACTATTGGAAGAAGGCTTTTATTATTTACATAAGCTTCCTTAACATCTTCTTCTGTGTTTAATAGAAGTTCTAGAGCTTCATTTCTTAATTTCTGTAAAGCACTTAAAGCAACAGAAGCCCACCCTCCTATTACATTAACCCATTCATCTATATTTTCTTTAGCAGGTGGTTCTAATTTAAATTCTTCGAAAGCCGATTGATAGCTTTCTACTTTCATGTTTTCTAACAGTTTAGGATCTAAAGACAAAGTTCCACTATGCTTGTATACCCGTCTAACAGAATTATAATAATCATTTGAGATGTTTAAAATATCTACAAGTTCAGAAGATGAAACTCTACCATCGGCTAAAGCAATACTTAAAACATTATTAAATTTGTTTGCTGCATCTTTTATATTCGAAATTGCATGTTCACTATAATGTACCAAACCGGTGAGCAATTTAAGTTGCTTACTCCAACTTTTATCTATAGTTTCTGCTGCTTTATAATGTAATGTTCTACATAAAGTATCGTGTTTTGCTAATTCATTATTTAGTTGCTTCTCCTCTTCTCTTAAAGCCAATAAGGTTTCAGGTATGTCTTTACGTTTTATTTGATTTCCTCGATGCCATACACGTCGTTTCTCAACAGTTAATGATTCATTCTCACTAATTAAAAGTGCTTGTATTTCTTCTTTAACTTCTTGAAGCAAGTTTATTTTTGAGCTAATTTTTTTGGATATAGAGTGTTTAATTCATCTTTAACAGATTGAGAACTAACATTAGCTTGAAATAATTCTTCAGGAACATTAAAATTTAAAAAAGGAAACCTTCCAAAAAATATAGAATGGTATTTTGAATCTAAAAAAGTCCAATTAAAATACTCATTGTCTTGTTTCTTTATAACCTCTTCATTACTCACGAATTCAGTTTCTATATTAGCCGTTTTAATAAGACGGGCTGTCATATCTTCGCGATAGGAAACTGGATTAGAAAATAACTCCCAAGATGATTTATCATCTATAGGCTCATAGATATAAGTTTGCTTAGCATTATTTTCTCTATCTATATCTGCAGGGTGAGTTGCCCACATTTGAGGCGGATTATATTTATTTGAAGTAAATATTCTATTTTCTTCTGGAGACATTTGAGGTACTTTAGGTGATTTTCCATAATTAACATCATCTAACGTTTTAGCCATTTTATGTATATAATTGGTCTGTAATATATACATGTCTTTCACTGCTTTTTTTTCAGACAACTCCTCATTTAAACAGTCAAAGCTATTTGCATATGCCTGATCTGCAATTTGTAATTTGTATAATGCATGAATGAGTGCATCACTACCAGTTAAAGACACTGCAACCAAATCTGCTTGAAATTCCATTTCTCGAGATAATGCTCTTTCTGCAACTACAACAATACTAAAACAGGTTTCTATAAGTGATCTAATAGACCACACTAAAATGGAAAGAATCCAACCAATCCATGCTATTCTTAAATCTATTCGGGATAAACCTGCTAAAAAGGTATCGAAACCATCACGTTTTCCAACAATTCTTGAAGCGATTTGCTGTGCGACATAAACATAACGACCAAGAAGCATGGAACGTTGAGCAAAATGACCAAATTCATGAGCTAAAACGGCTTTAAATTCTCCAAGATTAAGCACGTTTACCAAGCCTAAACCTATTTCTAGATTTTTTTTTGACGGAAATAATAAATTTACTAATGATATATCATAAGATACGCTAGCATTTACACGATCACTTAAAAATACTTTATGAGGTCTCGGTGCTCCAGCTTCATCTGCTAATTTGTATAAATAATCAAATAGTAAAGGTTCTTCTTTCTCATTTATAGATCTATAAATAGGATTATCTTCTCTTTTATTTAGAAAAAAGAGTGATTTAGCCATAAATACAGACAGGAAACCAAATCCTATAGCCAGTAAATAATTTACAAAATGTCCATTAAAAGAATTTGCATCTACAACTAAATTATAAGCCAGTAAACCAAACCAAATGGTTAATGCGAGATATAAACCAATAAAAAATAACAATCCAAAAACAGATAACCATACATGTTTTTTAAAAGATTTAGTTGGGTTTGTAAAATTTTCAGGAACTCTAGCAGATATTCTTGTGTATAAACTATTCATGATAAAGGGTTTTGCTTTCTAAATATAGTATTATTATTCTAATAAACTGAACCACTATGGACTTAAAGTCCATAGGTTCGGGCTCGTGACTTAAAGTCACCCCATGGTTATTTTTCAATTATGAAATTTGTAGCATTACCATCGTCTGGTCTTCGATGATGCTCCAAGTACTCATTAACCATTTCATCTGTAATATTACCTGTACTCCAAAAATGCCTACCCCAATATTTCTGTTTCAATTCTGGAAACTCTTGTTGTAGTTTTCTTGAACTTCTTCCTTTTAATTTCTTAACTAAATCACTCACTTTTTGAGATGGACGATACTCTAAATGCATATGCACATGATC
>CALGLR010000115.1 GCA_937959395.1 uncultured Flavobacteriaceae bacterium
TGACAGAAAATTCTTGTTAAATTTTGATTCAGAAGGAATATTCATTTTTTTTATTCTGCCAGATGGCAGAATAAAATAGAATTCAATACTAAAATAATATAAATTTTAATTTCTATCTAATTTTGAATGCTTTTGCCCTGGGATATACCTGTAATTTATTGTAACTATAATTAGTAACAGATAACGAGGGCATTACATTAATGGTAATTTCTTTAGTGCTTTCTGCATTTCTATTATCTACAGCTACAGCCTTTAATATGTATGTTCCTATAGAGAGGTTCTTTAGTTCATTATCTTGATCGTCTAAATGGCCCCATTCATATGGATGGATGGTTTACGAGAGTATTCGCTGGAAAGAAGATAAAGTTAAGGATTTTGGGGCTTTCTTTTGGATTCCGTTAGTTGTTAACAACAATTTTTATCTTTTTGAACAAAATAAAGGAAAACAAATCGTAGTAAAATAGACCACAAATGCTTCTAAAAAAATAGAAGTAGAAATCATTCCCGATTTTTAATTGAACATTGTTTCTAAATCCTCTGATACTAAAAGTAAAAGAAAAAATATTCCAAAAGTAATACAAGTAGTTGCTCATAAATGGAATTTTAGATATTACTCTAAAAAGTACTGGTTCACAAGTTGGATATGGAGGAAGGTTTCCTAATGGATTAGGTTACTATAGGCAAATTTTATTGCAGTTTTAAAAAAACTCAACAACTTCAGGATATTGGATGTTAGAGCTTATTCTAGAAAATGAATACTACCAATTACAACATAATATAGTACTCATATCAAGTTAGCGACATTTAATGCTTATAGTTGTTCAGTTAATCTAAAGAAAAACTATGACGTTTTTTGGAGCTTTTTGTTTCTTTCTTTTAAATCTGCTAATTGCTTTTCTAGAAATGTTATTACACTTTCAGTCTTATAGCTTGCATTAGAAGCAAAATTCTCAAAGTGATTCTCTAAAGTTTCTTTTCCAGAAATAGCAGATTTAACTATATCATCTTTAACTTCAATTGCATCTTTAGCAATCTGATCTTTTATATTTTCAGCTTCTTCTTTTAATTTCTCTCTAGTACGACTTCCTCTATCTGGTGCAAAAAGAAGACCAAGACTTGCTCCAATTGCTGTTCCTAATAATAATCCTACTGTAACTGTTCCTTTATTAATCATACTTTTTTTATTAAAATTACACTTATACTATTTAAAATCAACTATATGACGCTATTACTAAGAAAATGTTACAGTACGGAATGATTAATCTAAGTTTGAAAGTATTTAGAAAAGATTTTTTACAACAAAAAAGCTCAGAAAAACTGAGCTTTTAAAGTCGGGGTGGCAGGATTCGAATCGGCTTCTTATAAAATCCATATTTTAAGTGTAAAAACAAGATTTAAAATAATAATACAGTGTTTGTTTCACAATAAAAAACAATAATAAATTTAGTACTTTTACCATCTTATATTCAATTGATCAATTGAATATGTCTTTTAATTATTTTTTTTGAATAATAAAATATATGAATAAGGAATATCTTAGAAATCTGTGGTACAAACTACCAACAAATCAAAGATTTTTAGTTAGACGGATTTACTATTTCCCAATAGATTTATTTGATACACTTACAGGTAACAAGCACAAATATGTTCCTTCGAGAGGCAATATCTATACAGGATCACCAGCAGGAGCTAATGATTACATCAAGCAAGGAGAACATCAATTGAAATTATTGGCTAATGAAATAAATTTAAATCCAAATGATTATATATTAGATATTGGAAGCGGATTAGGAAGAACTGCAATAGCATTAACATCCTATCTTAATACTGATGCTAAATACGAAGGTTTTGACGTTGTTAAACAAGGTGTTGATTGGTGCAACTCTAATTTAGGCAAAGATTACAGTAATTTTAATTTTACATACATACCTTTATTTAATGATTTATATAATAAATCGACTTTACAAGCAGATGAATTCATATTTCCTTATAAACAACAGTATTTTGATAAAATATTTTCATTTTCTGTTTTCACTCATATGAGAATAAATGAAATTCAACATTACTTTAAAGAAATAAATAAAGTACTAAAAAGTGATGGATTAATTTTTTCCACCTTTTTCTTATATGATAATAATACTGAAGATTACATTTCTAAAAAAGATGGCTTTAATTTTCCAATCAAAAAAGATGGTTACAGAATAATGAACGAAAAAGTGCAATCGGGAAACATTGCTATTCACATCGAAAAATTAAAAGAAATGTTATTAGATGAAGGTTTAACACTAGTAAAAGTGATTGATGGGTTCTGGAAAGGCAAAAGCAAAACAAAAAAAACTATTGAATATCAAGATATTGCAATATTCAAAAAACAGTAAATTAAAAATTATTAAAAAAGCTCAGAAAAACTGAGCTTTTAAAGTCGGGGTGGCAGGATTCGAACCTGCGACCTCCTCGTCCCAAACGAGGCGCGATAACCGGGCTACGCTACACCCCGAATTAGTTATCTTTCTAGATTTACGTTTAACACCTAAATTTCGAGCTGCAAATATAATGCTTATTCTACAATAACAAACAATAATAATATGTAAATTGTAACTCATAATTATTAATTAGCTCATGAACTCAAAAATTTTAATTATTTCATTTTTTTTAAGTCTTTCATATTCAGGTTGTGCACAAGATAAAAACCCTATAAATACCAAACATACCCACGAGGTTATTGTTAAAGATTTAATGAATCCATGGGGATTCACTTTTCTTCCAGACGGATCAATGCTCATAAATGAAAAAGCTGGTCAACTCATTCATTTTAAAGATAATATTAAGACTGAAATTTCTGGCTTACCAGAAATATATAATCGTGGACAGGGCGGACTTTTAGATATTGAACTTCATCCAAATTACGGTAAAAATGGTTGGATTTACTTTTCTTATGCTTCACCTAAAGGAGATGATAAAGGAGGAAATACCGCCATATCAAGAGCAAAACTTAAAAACGGAACTTTAATTGAGTTTCAAGAATTATACAAAGCAACACCAAACACTACTAAAGGTCAACATTTCGGGTCGCGAATGGTGTTTAAAGACAGTTGCTTATTTTTTACTATTGGAGAACGAGGAAATAGAGATGAAAACCCACAAGACATAACTAAAGATGGCGGAAAAATATATCGCATAAATGATGATGGCACCATTCCAAGTGATAATCCTTTTGTAGATCAAAAAAATGCAAAAACTGCAATTTATTCATACGGACATCGTAATCCTCAAGGTATGGAAATACATCCTGTTACAGGAGAAATATGGGAACATGAACATGGCCCAAGGGGTGGTGATGAAATAAATATAATTCGTCCTTCTAAAAACTATGGTTGGCCAGTAATAACATATGGGAAAAATTATTCTGGTACTGTAATTACAGATGAAACAAAAAAAGAAGGCATGGAACAACCTTTACATTATTGGACACCTTCTATAGCGCCATGCGGTATGGCTTTTATTTCTGGCAACAAATATGGAGATTGGGAAAATGATCTCCTAGTAGGGTCTTTAAAATTTAGCTACTTAAATCATTCCACATTAAAAGACGGAAAAGTAATTAAAGAAGAACGCCTGCTAGACGGTTTAGGTAGAGTACGATCTATAGAACAAGGTCCAGATGGTTATATTTATGTTGGTATTGAAAATTTAGGAATAGTAAAACTTATAAAAACAAAATAACAGAGATAAAAAATGAAACTTTATATCATATTACTCATTAGCTTTTTAAGCTTAACTGCTTGTAACTCTCAAGACAAAAAATCAAACTCGAAAGTATCTAATTCTATTAAAGAAGGTGCTTTAGTGTATCAAGATTTTTGTATTTCTTGCCATATGGCTACCGGTAAAGGAGTTCCAAAAGTTTTTCCGCCTTTGGCAAATTCAGATTACTTAAAAAATAAACGAGAAGCGAGTATTAGAGCCATTAAATATGGACAAAAAGGTGAAATTGTTGTTAATGGTGAAACTTATAAAGGAGTTATGGCCCCATTAGGCCTTAGCGATGAAGAAGTCGCCAATGTCATGAACTATATTTCAAATACTTGGGGGAATAAAAACGAAATGCTAATAACTAGTGAAGAAGTTTCAAAAATTCAACCCAAAAAATAATATCTAAATACTTAAATTTGATCCAAAATTTAAAGCAAATTTATGCTCATAATAGGAATTGCAGGAGGAACAGGTTGTGGAAAAACTACTGTTGTTAATCAAATATTAAACGAATTACCAGAAGGAGAAGTTGGTATTATTTCGCAAGACGCTTACTACAAGGATACTACACACCTTTCTTACGAAGAACGTGTGAAAATTAATTTTGATCATCCAAGATCTATTGATTTTGATTTATTAACAGAACATTTAATCGCTTTAAAGTCTGAAAAAACAATAAATCAACCCATTTATTCTTTTGTAAAACATAATAGAACTGGGGATACTATTTTAACGCACCCAAGAAAAGTAATGATAGTTGAAGGGATATTAATACTTACTAACCCGGAACTTCGTAAGCTTTTTGATATAAAAATATTTGTTCATGCAGATAGCGATGAACGTTTAATTAGACGTTTAAAAAGAGATATTGCAGAACGTGGACGAGATATAAATGAAGTTTTATCGCGCTATCAAAACACGCTTAAACCAATGCATCAACAATTTATTGAACCCATGAAAGCCTATGCCGATATTATTATTCCAAATAACAAATACAATACAGTTGCTGTAAATATTGTTAAAACTATAATTAATGAAAGTCTAATTAATGCTTAATTATTTTAAAAATATATTTATTATAATTCTTATTGTATTTACAGTATGGATGCTTTTTTTTGATAAAAACTCACTTCTAATTCATAAAGAATTAAATAAAGAAATGGATAAATTGGAAGACGAAAAAGAGTATTACAGGAAGGAAATGAGCAAAGACAATGCTATTCTAAAAGACCTAAGGAGCGATGAAGGTTTAGAAAAATTTGCCCGTGAAGAATATTATATGAAACGAAAAAACGAAGATATTTTCATTATTGAGTATCAAGATAGCATAAAAGAAACTAAAGATGAGCAATAAGTTATTTACTGAATTTGAATCCGTTTCTTCTAAAGCTTGGAAACAAAAAATTCAAGTCGATTTAAAAGGGGCTGATTATAATGAAACTCTTATCTGGAAAACCAATGAGGGTATAGATGTAAAACCCTTTTATCATAGTGACGAGATAGAGGGTGATTTAGCGATTCAACCTGCTACGAGTTCCTGGTTAATTGGACAAACTATTTTTGTCGCCAATACTAAAAAATCTAACGCCAAAGCTATTGATGCCATAAAACGTGGTGCAGAAAGTATAG
Source organism: uncultured Flavobacteriaceae bacterium (assembly GCA_937959395.1). GTDB lineage: Bacteria > Bacteroidota > Bacteroidia > Flavobacteriales > Flavobacteriaceae > JAHDGB01. The sequence goes on from CALGLR010000115.1 coordinate 5,383, forward strand.
TTTTTATAATCCCTGAAGATTCTATTTCTATTAATGACTTATTAGAAAACATAGATCATTCTAAAATTAAATTACATTTTAAACTTCAATTTTTATCTAGCAATTATACAAAACAATTAGTTTCTAAATGGGGATCTAATAGTACTGTTTCATTAGATATAATAGGGAACCTAGCTAAAGATGGTAACTGGTTTAAAAATTTAAAAGAAGATCACATACAATTTGAAGCCTGCATTAAATACACAAAACAGTTTAGCATAAACACATCTCTATATCAAAATGCTGGAGCTTCAATAGTACAGCAATTAGGCTATAGTTTAGCGCATGCAAATGAATATTTAAACCATATAACGAATACAGAATCACTTAATTCTATTTTTTGTAGTACATCTCCAGCCAGTAAAGTCATTTTTAATGTTTCTGTAGGCACAAATTATTTTTTTGAAATCGCAAAATTAAGAGCTTTAAGGCTACTTTGGAATACTCTAGCATTAGAATACAGTTGTACTGCTACTTGTGAGATCATTGCAACACCTACTAAACGAAATAAAACAGTATACGATTATAATACCAATATGCTTCGTACCACTACAGAATGCATGAGTGCAGTTCTTGGAGGCGCAAATATTATCTGTAATTTACCATATGATGCCATTTACCATAAAGACAATGAATTTGGTGAACGCATTTCTAGAAACCAATTACTCGTTTTAAAACACGAAAGTTATTTTGATGTAGTTTCTAATGCTTCAGACGGAAGTTATTATATTGAATCGTTAACGAAACAATTAGCAGAAAAAGCATTAATTTTATTTAAAGACATTGAAAAGAATGGTGGCTTCTTAAAGCAACTAAAAGAAAATACAATTCAGAAAAAAATAAAAGAAAGCGCAAAAAAAGAACAAGAGCTATTTGATGAAGAAAAACTTATTTTATTAGGAACTAATAAACACCCTAATAAAGAAGACCGAATGAAAAATGATATAGAGCTATTTCCTTTTGTAAAAATAAGACCTCGAAAAACGTTAATAGAGCCTATTGTAGAAAAACGTTTAGCAGAAAAATTAGAACAAGATCGATTGAAAACAGAACATTAATCATTAGACAAATTATATAACAAATAATCTATAACCATAAATATTAAAAAAAATGAAAACAACCCTAAAACTCATCGTATTTGTATCACTTTTTGTATTAGCTAGTTGTAACAAAGGTTCTCAAGTAAACTTGGATTACATCTATAGTGATAAACCAGATTTATTATCTTGCGATCTCCCAAATAAAAACCTTTTAAAGGAAGCTGTATACAGTTTTGAAGCAGATATTACTGCGCAATATTCGCCAGATAAGCCTGATTTAAGAAGAGCTTACGCTTCTTTTATGGCAACAGCAAGAAATAAAAGGATTCCTTATTTAGAAATGATATCGCCGCAAACCATAAAAATATTTGAAGCGATGAAAAAAGACGGAACATTATACAATGGCAATGCATTAAATATAAATAACCCAGTTTTAGATTGTATTTCTCAAAACATTAAAGATAAAGGGTTTCAAACTACTTTTAATGCGCTATTATCTACAAATAGCCTAAGAGAAGATATTATAATCCCACCTTTAACAGCCATATCTAGGAATATGTTGGTCGATAAATATTTATCTACATACGCAGCCTTAGAATTTTATTACAAGGGGATGCACGCTATAGATTTAACAAAAGTAAAAGGGAAACCAGAAGCAAAAGTAGATTTTAATAAAACACCAAAAACAGCGCCTTCTAGCGGTACAAACAGAGTAACTCCTGCTAGTAATGAAAAAGCCCCACATGCTGGTCACAACCATTAATTAATGAGAAAAAACTTCCAACATATTACCCTGAAATCTGAATCTAAAGCGGTTAAACAAGACTTAAAAACAAGTTTAACAGCCGAAGATATTGTAGTTAAATCTAGTTATTCGAAAGAAGACATTAAAGGTTTAGAACATCTCGATTTTGTTGCAGGAATTCCACCTAATCTTCGTGGTCCATATAGTACAATGTACGTTCGTAGACCTTGGACTATACGCCAATATGCAGGTTTTAGTACAGCGGAAGAAAGTAACGCTTTCTACCGTCGTAACTTGGCTGCTGGACAAAAAGGATTATCGGTTGCTTTCGATTTAGCGACGCATCGCGGTTATGATAGTGATCACGAACGTGTTGTAGGAGATGTTGGAAAAGCTGGAGTTGCAATAGATTCTGTAGAAGATATGAAAGTACTTTTCGACCAGATTCCGTTAGATAAAATGTCTGTATCTATGACTATGAATGGTGCCGTATTGCCAATTATGGCTTTTTACATCGTTGCAGCCGAAGAACAAGGTGTAAAACGGGAATTGCTTGCGGGAACCATTCAGAATGATATTTTAAAAGAATTCATGGTACGTAATACCTACATTTATCCACCAACACCTTCAATGAAAATTATCTCTGATATTTTTCAATATACTAGTAAAAACATGCCGAAATTCAACAGCATTAGTATTTCTGGTTATCACATGCAAGAGGCTGGTGCGACTTGCGATATTGAACTCGCTTATACTTTAGCAGATGGTTTAGAATATATTAGAAAAGGACTTGCCGCTGGTATGGATATCGATACTTTTGCGCCTCGCCTATCCTTTTTCTGGGCCATAGGGATGAATCATTTTATGGAAATTGCAAAAATGAGAGCTGCCAGAATGTTATGGGCAAAACTAGTCAAGCAATTTAATCCGAAAAACACAAAATCTTTAGCCTTAAGAACACATTGTCAAACCAGTGGTTGGAGTTTAACAGAACAAGATCCTTTTAACAATGTAGCAAGAACAACCATAGAGGCTACAGCTGCTGCTTTTGGAGGCACGCAAAGCCTGCATACCAATGCATTAGACGAAGCGATAGCTTTACCCACAGATTTTTCGGCAAGAATAGCAAGAAATACTCAAATTTATTTACAACAAGAGACACACATTACAAAAACAGTAGATCCCTGGGCAGGTAGTTATTATGTTGAAAAACTAACTGACGATATTGCTAAAAAAGCATGGTCGTTAATAGAAGAAGTAGAAGAATTAGGAGGTATGACTAAAGCCATTGAGGCTGGCATTCCTAAATTAAGAATTGAAGAAGCTGCTGCACGTAAACAAGCCCGTATCGATTCTGGGCAAGATATTATTGTTGGTGTAAATAAATATGTTTTAGATGAAGAAGATCCCTTACATATCTTAGAGGTCGATAATCAAACGGTTAGAAGGCAACAAATAGAACAGTTAAATAAGATTAAAGCTGAAAGAAATACAGAAAAAGTCAATCTTGCATTAAGCAACTTAACTGAAGCAGCCAAAACTGGTGAAAATAATTTATTAGCTTTAGCTGTAGAAGCTGCCCGTGAGCGTGCTACTTTAGGAGAAATAAGTGACGCTTTAGAGGTTCAGTTCGGACGTTATAAAGCACAAATAAAATCATTTTCTGGCGTGTATAGTAAAGAAATAAAAGACGATAAATCCTTTAAAAAGGCTCAAGAATTAGCAGATGTTTTTGCAGAAAAAGATGGTCGAAGACCTCGTATTATGATTGCAAAAATGGGACAAGATGGCCATGATCGTGGAGCAAAAGTAGTCGCTACTGGTTATGCCGATGTTGGTTTTGATGTAGATATTGGCCCTTTATTTCAAACCCCGCAAGAAGCCGCAAAACAAGCCGTAGAAAATGATGTACATATTTTAGGTGTTTCCTCACTTGCTGCTGGTCATAAAACACTAGTTCCTCATGTTATAGAAGAGTTAAAAAAATATGGCCGTGAAGATATTATGGTCATAGTTGGCGGTGTTATTCCAAAACAAGATTATCAATATTTATTTGACGCAGGCGCTGTTGCAGTATTTGGACCGGGAACTAAAATTAGCGAAGCCGCTATTACCATTTTAGAAATTTTGATAGATGATGAATAAATGAAAAAAATATTCATACCAATAATAACAATAGGCTTTTTAATCACCCTAATTGCGTTAATATCTTCTTGGTTTATCGATTATGATATATCTGTAAAAGCTATAATTTATAAAATAATGTTCTGCTTATTAGGCACATTATATATTATAAATGGTTTTTCTGCTGAAAAAAAAGAACATAAAATCATCTATATAATTTGTGGACTATCTATAATAGTAATATCCTTCGTAAGTAGAACTTTTCTTACAAATATATTAAGCGTAATCGCTATTTTAACACCAATAATTGTTCGTAGAATTACAGCTAAATCTATATAAAAATTATCAACTAAAGCTTCAGCCTAAAATAAAAAAGCGATTAATAAGTAAGACATGATCTCAATTATTAATCGCTATATTTTTATTTAATACCAATTATTTTCCAAAATTGTATCCCAATTTAAATAGGATTAATCTTGGCAAGTTTCTTTTTCCTATTCTTACTTGTCCGTCAATAACGTCGGGATCGATAAATTGATCTCCTCTAGAATCACCTTCAACTAATGCTACAGTATTAAATAAATTAGCAGCTTGCATTGATAAATATAGGTTTTTATTGAAAATATATTTTAATCCAAGATTAAACTCAGAATACCCTTTTAATTTCACATTATTTGCAGGAGTAGACCAACGATCTCCATGATATCTAATATCTCCAGAAAGAACTAGTTTTTTATGTGAATATGTCGCATTTAAACTTGCAGCAACTTTAGGAGTTCTTTCAGCTTCATTTCCAGACCAATCAAACCTTTCATCAGCAACAATCGTGCCTGCTGGAGCCACAAAATTTAAATCGGTGTATTGAGCATCTTGCAATGTTCCTATTAATCTAAATAACAATTTATTAGTTGGTTTATATTGGGCTTCAACTTCTGCTGAAACCGTTCTTGTGGATATAAATACATTTTGAAAAACCAACCCTCCTTGTGTATTTGGTAATATAATTGGTGTAATAGCATCACTAAGTGTTGCGTATACTAAAGAGGCAAACAATCCAGTCTTCTCCCCTCTAAATTTATAACCAAGTTCTGTTTGAAAAACTTGATTACTTTTAGTGTTTTTAAGTATTTCTATATTAGTAACCTCATCATCATAATTACCAATTTTTATAGATCCTCCGGCCAAAGCACTTCTTAAGTAAAATGCAGAATTTTCACTCACCTTATAGTTCAATCCTATTGTTGTAGATAAACTCGTTCTTGAATCCTCAAATTCTATTTTATTATTAGAGAGTACAAACCCACCACCACCAGCAAGAACACTTTCTCCAGACTTAGCATAGTTATTACCTTTAACACTTTTAATATCTAATCGCGCTCCAATATCTAAACGAAATTTATCACTTACATTCCATTTATCATTACCGTAAAAAGAAAATGTTGTTTCTGTACCTTCTGCTTTAGTTATGCCATCTCTATTTACAAAAGCTGTTGGCGTAATACCGTTTTGAGCTAATTGAGTTGCAGGGTTTGCGGGGTTAACATCAAATATCCTTCTAGGAGCGTTTTTGACTTCTTTATTAGAAACAGCACTAAACGAAGTTGTTAAAAGTTTGTATGAGAAAAATTCACCCCCAAGAGTCAATGCGTTTTTTTTAGTTTTATTAGAAAGTTCTAAACGATTAATAACTATATCATAATCATTTTCGTTACTTAATAAAAAGTTATTTATAAATAAGCCATTTCCATTGAGGCTTTCGGGGTTGGTAACTGGCGTGCCATCTGAATACTCATAAGTATCATTTTCATTTAACTGAAAAACATTAGTGACAATGTCTGAAGTATTATCATGAGTAATATTATCAAATCTAAATTTATTTACAAGAGACCAATTTTTACTTAATGTAAAATCAGCTTCTAAACCTGCACTAAAAAGGTTTGTAAAAAACCCATCTTTAAGATCTATTTCTTTTAAATCTCCAGAAGGTAGTCTATACGAAAATTCGGTATCTGAATTATCTGTTCCTATTCCGTCTGTTTTTAAATTAAAACTTGGAATATCACCTATATCACCATTTTTATTGAACGTATATGGAGATGGCAAGTTCCAATTTACATTATCATTTAAGTATTTTACTTGGTATTTTAGTTTAACTTTATTAAGTTTTTGTAAAACATTAGCCCGTATTTGTCCACCTCTGTTTCCTCTATAGCCATAATCGTATACTCCAGTATCATTTCTATAAAATCCTCCAACATTGTATGTGGTAGATTTAGATATTGGACCACCTAAGTTCACATCTATTCGTCCTAAATCTTGTTCCGGACCATAGGCAACCTTTGCAACTCCTTTAAAAATCTGACTTCCAGTTTTTGTAATATGATTTACTACAGCTCCAGAAGCTCCTTGCATGATTATTGGAGCGGTACCTCCTCGTATAGCTTCCACTTTTTGTAAGGACTCATCGATTCTATAAAATTGATCTCCTAATGCGAAATAACCGACTTGAAAGACAGGTAAGCCATCTTCCATTAAACCTAAAAAAGTATATCCTCCAGATTGCGGAAACCCTCTCACCCAAACACTTCCAGGTCCTTCACCTCCTGCGCTTTCAACCCAAAAACCAGGAATCGCTTTTAAAAGATCTGTATTACTTCTCGGTAACCTCTGATCTATTTCTTCATTACTTATCGTAGTAATTGCAACACTAGATTGAATTTTCTCTTCATCTTTGGTATTACCAAAATTAGTTACCACCACTTCTGAAAGTGATAATAAATCTGCTGAAAGTGAAACATCCCATCTTTGGTTTTTTCTTTTACCTTTTACTGTGTATGTTACTGTTCTAAATCCTAATTTAGAAACTTCAATAATATCTCCACTTTTTATACCTCCTAAAGTATAATTTCCCTCGGAGTCTGAAATGGTTCCATTTCGAACATTTCTTATTATAATTTTAGCGTCACTAACAGGCTCTTCATTGGCTAAATTAGTCACTTTACCTTGTAACGTAATTCTGTCTTGTGAATGGCCTTGTTGAAGGCCTAGAAAAGAAGTAAAAAGAATGAAATAGAACAAAACAATAGGCTTTGTTTTAATTACTCTGTTTTTTTTTGTGATAATCATTTTTTAAATTTAAAAGCGGTTAATAACTATGATAATAGCTAAAGTATTGATTATTTTAAATAAAAGAACTTCCTGAAATTATTTTTTTATTATTTTAATTAAATAATGTCTTTTTTTTACTTAATTTAAGTTACTAAAAGCAAAAAGATCGCAAATACATTGCGATCTCTTTTACATCTTTTTAATTTTTAAATTATTCTTTCTTAAAATGGATATTATCCTCTACATCCGCGAATAACTCCAAAAATATAATCATCTGCAGCTTCTCTAAATTCATCTCCACAATTTCTATCCCTTCCACCACCACTAGCATTATTTATATGACTACATTGATCATGATCTAAACAATCTTTTGTCCATGCACTAGGTATCCACCATCTTCCACAGTCTCCACCACAACGTCCCATGCAATCGTAGTTTGCTCTTGCTTTACTTCCTACTTTAACACGATCACTATGACTACCTTTAGAATCGTCATACTGAGCATTTACATAAGTATTCTTTCTAATACATTTAATCCCTTCGTTTCTACTTCTAAGATTAGTTGTGTTAACTGCCGTTTTTATTTCTCTTTTAGTATAAATATAATCTTCAGGAGATTTTGCTAAATATTCCATTAATGTTAATAATGTATATTCAATCATGGCAATATCTCCATTTTTTTGCTCTAATAAATAATCTGCAAAAACTTTTCCTGTACCTAATAAAGCATCTTTTTCCAATTCAGATAGATTATTATCATGACCATTAATAACAATTCCTTCATTTTCATAATCAACAGAAGCATCAATAATACTATTGTTTATCTTCAATTGAATCGCATATTCTAAGTCAGATGAAGCTTTAGCAGAATAAGTAATATCAATATTATCTACAGCAAACCGTCCTTGTATATTATCTTCGGTTTGTGTTTTTAAGCCAATTTCTTCAGCTTCTTGGGAAATTTTGTCTTGGGAACATTGTGTGAATAATACAACGCACAACAAAAGCGCAATCAATTTGTAATTAATTTTCATAACAATTTTAGTTTAGTTTAATTTGGTTAAACACATTTACAATCTACCAATTTTATAAAAAAATAGTATAAAAACCTAATTTTAATCATTTTTTTCGACAAAAAACAAAGAATTATCAATAATTTAAAGCAAAAAAGCTGTAAAACATTAATTAAATATACATTTTTAAAATATCACGCTAAACTCATTTTTTATCAAATCATTAATCTGAACTCGATTTTTAGTAAAAAAAAAAAGAAAAAACTGGTTTACATCATGTAAAACATTAGATTTATTTATATTATTAAATTTAAAAGTAAAATTAATGACTGCTTTTGCCTCCATATTTACAGAAGAAAAAAAATTTAGAATCTTCTATTTTTTTCTACTCAGCCTACATTTGATAGTCAACTATTTAGCTCCAAATGTTTATTTTTTATATATAACGAAACAATTATTTTTATCTGCTTTAATTATCTATTTCTTTGTCAACTCTAAATTTAGAAATAGTAAGCCTTTTAAAATAATGCTATTAGGTTTATCTTCATTTTGGCTAGGAGATTTGTCTTTAAGTTTTTTCAATAATAAAATACTATTAAATTTAGGTATCCTATTTTTTATTGTTGGAAAATTATTTTATTGTATTCGATTCTCAAATAATAAAGAATTCAAGTTTAGTAAAATTATGCCCTATGTAACGATATGTTTTTTCTACATGGTCTTTTTAATGACTTTTTTACTCGACCATTTAGAAAATCAGTTTTTTTCTGTTCTTATTTATCTATTTATAACCATAACTGTTGGATTATTTGCTTTTTTAAGACAATATGAAGTAAACAGAATAAGCTTTCTTGTGGTATTTATCGGCGTTTTATTTTCGTTTATATCCGACAGTGTATCGATAATTAATACATTTTATAACGATATTTATGTAACTAAATATAGTGTTGTTGTTATTTTCTATAGTTTCTCACAATATCTAATTGTTAATGGGGTTTTAATTGAAAAAATTGAAAAAAAGGATAATTAATTATTAATGCTGTTTAAACAAAACCCTAAAAGTATGTACCCATTCCTATTTAACCAACTGTTAACAACTTCCTCTTTCAAAACCCATAAATAATTGTATTTTTACGCGTAATTAAACCAAATCATTTAATGGGTAAAATCATTGCAATTGCTAATCAAAAAGGAGGTGTTGGAAAAACAACTACCTCAATAAATCTAGCTGCTTCTTTAGGTGTTCTTGAAAAAAAAGTACTGCTTATAGATGCAGATCCACAGGCCAATTCAACATCTGGATTGGGCATAGATGTGGAAGCGGTTGAAATAGGAACCTATCAGCTTCTAGAACATGCTAACACTGCAAGAGAGGCAGTCGTTAAAACGGAAACTCCTAATTTAGAAGTTATTCCTGCACATATTGATCTTGTTGCTATCGAAATTGAACTCGTAGACAAAGAAAAGCGTGAATACATGTTAAAAAAAGCGCTAGACGATATAAAAGATGATTATGACTTTATACTAATAGATTGCGCGCCCTCATTAGGCTTATTAACACTTAATGCGCTTACTGCCGCAGACTCGGTAATTATTCCTATACAGTGTGAATACTTTGCTTTAGAAGGCTTAGGCAAGTTATTAAACACCATTAAAAGTGTTCAAAAAATTCATAATGAAGATTTAGATATTGAAGGCTTGTTGCTTACCATGTACGATTCGCGTTTAAGACTATCAAATCAAGTTGTAGAAGAAGTACAAAAGCATTTTAGTGAAATGGTATTTCAAACTATTATACAAAGAAATGTACGCTTAAGTGAAGCTCCTAGTTATGGTGAAAGCATTATAAATTATGATGCGGGAAGTAAAGGTGCTATAAATTATTTAAGCTTAGCAAAAGAAATTATAAACAAAAATCCCTAAAAATGGCGAAGGCAACGAAGAAACAGGCTTTAGGTAGAGGTCTTTCTGCTTTATTGAAAGATCCTAGTAATGATATTCAATCGGTAAAAGATAGAAATGCTGATAAAGTTATAGGAAATATTGTAGAATTAGAATTAGATTCTATTGAAGTAAACCCGTTCCAACCGCGTACTAATTTTAATGAAGATTCATTACGCGAGCTAGCAACTTCTATAAAAGAACTCGGTGTTATACAACCCATAACTGTCCGTAAATTAGCTTTTGACAACTACCAACTCGTTTCTGGAGAACGTCGTTATAGAGCTTCAAAACTTTTAGGACTAGAATCGATACCCGCCTATATTCGTATTGCTAACGATCAGGAAAGTCTAGAAATGGCTTTGGTTGAAAATATTCAACGCCAAGATTTAGATCCTATAGAAATTGCATTGTCTTATCAACGTTTAATAGATGAAATTCAACTTACTCAAGAACAAATGAGTGACCGCGTTGGAAAAAAACGATCTACAATAGCGAACTATTTACGTTTATTAAAATTAGATCCAATTATTCAAACTGGAATGCGTGATGGTTTTGTTTCTATGGGACATGGAAGAGCTATTATTAATATTGAAGACCAAACCATCCAACTCGATATTTACGAAAAAATTCTTACTAATAAACTATCGGTTAGAGAGACAGAAGCTTTGGTGAAGAATTATAATTCGACAAATGAAATCATAATTCCTAAGAAAAAAACAGAACAAGAACTCCCTAAATTCATAAAAAAAGGAGTTAAAGAATTCTCTGAATACTTTGGCCACAAAATAGACGTTAAAGTTTCTAGTAATGGGAAAGGAAAAATTTTAATTCCCTTTCATTCTGAAGAAGATTTCAATCGTATTAAAAAATTAGTAGAAAGTGCTAAATAAAAGGCTTATATTTTTCTTTATTTCTCTCTGTTTTTGTTTTTCTGCTTTAGCACAAGAAGACGAAACAGATCCAAACCAATCACCTCCTCCTAAAGTAAAAAATAGGCCTACTAAGCAGAAGAAAGATCAACTAGCTGATGCACTTAGTATGAGTGTAGACACTACAAAAACTAGACGTAGACCACAAAACCCTTTAGCTCCAGCACGCGCCGCTTTTTACTCGGCGATACTCCCTGGTTTAGGGCAAGCCTATAATAAACGTTATTGGAAAATACCTATTGTTTATGCCGCATTAGGAACTGGTGTTTATTTCTACATCGATAATAACAATGAATACAATCGTTTTCGAGATGCTTATAAAAGACGTTTAGCTGGTTTTACAGATGATGAGTTTTTTGGAAGAGTAACGGAAGATGGACTTATTAATGCTCAAAAAACATTTCGAAGAGGTAAAGAATTAGCGTTGCTGGTCTCCGTCGGACTTTATGCACTAAATATTATTGATGCTAATGTTGATGCGCATTTACTTCAATTTAATGTAGACGACAAATTATCATTTAAACCCCATTATAAAATAGATGAATTAGATCATACTGGGAGTATGGGCTTAACTTTCAATTTTCAGTTTTAAAAAATATAGAAAAGGATATCATATATGAATATTGCATTATTAGGTTATGGAAGAATGGGAAAAACAATTGAAAAAATTGCTTTAGAACGCGGACATAATATTGTATTGAAAACATCAAAAGACATAGGAAATGAAATTACTAAAACAGATGTTGCCATCGATTTTAGTATTCCTGAAGCCGCTGTTGGAAATATTTCAAATTGTATAAATAATAATATTCCTGTAATTTCTGGTACTACAGGTTGGTTAGACAACTATCAAAATATAGTAACACTCTGTAATGCTAAAAATGGGGCTTTCATCTATGCTTCTAACTTTAGTTTAGGTGTAAATATTTTTTTTGAACTTAATGAAACGCTAGCAAAAATGATGGCTTCTCTAAAACAATACGATGTTAGTATGGAAGAGATTCATCATACTAAAAAGTTAGATGCTCCTAGTGGCACCGCAATTTCATTAGCAGAAGACATTATAAAACAAAATGACAAGTATAATAATTGGAGTTTAGATAGTAAAGAAGTTGAAAAACTTCCTATTGTAGCAAAGCGTATTCCAGAAGTTCCTGGAACCCATATTATAAATTACAAAAGCACTATAGATACGATAAGCATAGAGCATGAAGCACATAATAGAGAAGGATTTGCACTTGGTGCTGTGATTGCTGCTGAATGGATTTTAAATAAACAAGGAGTTTTTACAATGAAAGATGTATTAGGTCTTAAAAACTGATGTTAAATACTAGTTAAGTTTGAATAAAATTGTAACATTTGCTAAATAGGAATAACTAACACTTCTAAATAATCGTCTTTAGACGTTTAAAAAAAAACACATATGACACTTACACAATGGTTTATATTTTTCTTAGTGATACAAGTACTTCACGGTCTTGCTACATGGAAATTATATATTAAAGCAGGTAGACAAGCTTGGGAAGCCTTTGTTCCTATATATAACGCTGTTATTTTAATGAAAATAATTAATAGACCTAAGTGGTGGACTATTTTATTATTTCTTCCTATTGTTAACCTTATTATGTTTCCTGTAGTTTGGGTAGAAACTGCTAGAAGTTTTGGTAAAAACTCAACTTTAGATACTTGGTTAGCTATTTTAAGTTTAGGATTTTATAATTTTTATTTAAATTATGTCGCTCCGGATGTTAAGTATATTGATGATCGTAGTTTAAAACCTAAAACAGAATTAGGAGATTGGGTAAGTTCTATTCTATTTGCTGTTGTTGCAGCAACAATTGTGCATACTTACTTTATTCAACCTTTTGTAATCCCATCATCATCATTAGAAAAAACACTTTTAGTAGGAGATTTCTTATTTGTGAGTAAGTTTCATTATGGAGCACGTGTACCTCAAACAACTGTAGGATTACCTATGGTTCATGATTCAATACCTTTAACGAAGAAAAAATCGTATTTATTCAATGACCGTTTTGAACAAAGAAAGACGTCATGGTTAAATAAGTTACAATTACCTTATTTAAGAATCCCAGGGTTTGAAAAAATAGATCGTAATGAAATTGTTGTGTTTAACCAACCAGCAGATACGTTGTTAGACATGAATAATTTTAGGCCAGATCGTAATTATTACAAGCCTATTGATAAGAAAACAAATTTAGTAAAACGTTGTGTTGGTGTTCCGGGAGATTCTTTAGAAGTTAGAGATGGTTATATTTTTATAAACGGAAAGCAAAATGTATTACCAGAACGTGCGAAACTACAATTCGCATACATGGTAGAACCAAAGAAGAATACTTTTAATAATAAGTTTTTAGCTGAAAGATATGGAATAACAGACGCTCCTTATTATTTAAAAGAACAACGTAAATATTATTTCCCTGCGATAACAGATGAAGTCTTAGAGCGATTTAAAAATCATCCAAATGTTGGAAAAGTAACTCGAGTAAAACAAGAAAAAGGGCAGCGAAATTCTGGGACATTTCCACACGATCCAAATTACAATTGGAATACCGATAATTTTGGGCCACTATACATTCCTGAAGCTGGAAAAACTGTGCCTTTAAATTTAGAAGTTTTACCGCTATATAAACGTATTATTCAAGAATATGAAGGTAATACTATTGGCTACCAAGGCAACCAAATATTAATAAATGGTAAACCTACTAATACATATACGTTTAAACAGAATTATTATTGGATGATGGGAGACAACCGTAATAATTCTTTAGATGCTAGAGCATGGGGTTATGTTCCTTTTGATCATGTCGTTGGAAAACCTGTTTTAGTTTGGATGAGTTTTGACACTAATGGGAAAGGGTTTAATAAAATACGCTGGAAACGTTTGTTTACTACTGTTGGTGGTAGTGGAAAACCAACATCTTTCCTAATTCCTGTTTTAATTCTTATAGGATTACTTTATGGGTTTAGTAAGTGGCGTAAATCAAAGAAAGCTTAAATTACGACACTACTTTTTTTAGTTAATGGGATTAGTATCTATAAAATAGCGTGTAAGCATACAAATACTTTATCGGACTAAAATAACGTAATACAAATAAATTTTGGCACGGAATTAGCTATTTTTTTATATACATTGTTTTCGACTGATATTATTCAAAATGGGGTATATCATATAAATAACTTTGTAAAATTCGATTAAAAACCATACTTTTGTGTTAATATTTATGAACAAAAATAAAATAAATAAAGCTTCTATTGTTAAATCAATTACAAAAATGGTAACTGATAAGGAAGCTGTTCGCTCATATATTAAAGGTAATACAGACTTAAAAACCATAGAAAACAAAGGTATTAAGTTTGCAAGACCCATATAACTACTCTTTCGATAATAATTCAGGCACATATCAATTTACAACAAAAAACAATATAATTTATAGTGTTGCTTTTGTTGAGGATAATACATTAAATACAATTTCATCATCTGCGATAGAATTTGAAAATACGTATCAAATTATTATTGAAAAGCAAACAGATAAATTAGAACCTTTTGATTCTCAAGTTTTCTTAACTATTGATTTAATCATAAGTGATTTCTTCAGGAACATAAAAAATGCTCTTATTTATATATGTTCAGATGATAAAGGAAAGGAAATAAAAAGGTTTAATGTTTTTAATCGTTGGTATGAAAACAGTAAACATAAAGGTTATATAACAAAAGTAGATAATGTAATTAAATTTGAAGAGACTACTTCGGTAGTATATACATCATTATTATATCATAATGACAATCCAAATGCCAGTTATATTCTTGATATATTTAAGGAAATAGAAAAAATATTGAATTCTGAAAAATAAGCTTTATTTACGCTAGCTTTGACTTATTGTCAACGAGTATATATTAGTTATAAACATATAAATGAATAGTTTAATCCATCCAACCTATTTTGCTTCTATTGCGCATTTTGTAGTCATTGCGCAATCTCATGAAGTAGTTATAGAAATGGAGGATAATTACCAAAAACAAACCTACAGAAATCGTAGTTACATATATGGTGCTAATGGTAAATTACAGCTTAGTGTTCCTATAATCTATTCTCAAAAAAATAGACAAAAATATAAAGATGTAAAAATATTTAATGAAGACAATTGGCAATTACAACATTGGAAATCATTAGAGTCAGCTTACAAAACCTCTCCTTTTTTTGAGTTTTATGAAGATGAATTAAGACCTCTTTTCGAAAACAAAGAAGAATACATACTTGAATTTAATATGAAATGCTTCGAAGTAGTATGTGATTGTTTACAATTAGATGCAACTATTAATAAAACAACGGTATACGAAAAAGAAGCTAGTGATAAAACAGATTATAGGTCTTTAGTGGATTCAAAAAAAGAGCGGCCCATAATTCTAGAAAACTATACTCAGGTTTTTAATGAAAAACATGGTTTTATTAATAATCTAAGTATTTTAGATTTACTTTTTAATGAAGGTACTAATGCGTTATCTTATTTAGAGTCTCAAAAACTACCTTAATATGCTTCAACCCTTTGTTCATTATGGTATTCATTTTATTTTACCTTTATTGGTTGCCTATTTCTTTTTCAAGAAAATATGGATTAAAGTTTATGTTATTATGGTTCTAGGGTTGTTAATTGATTTTGATCATATCTTAGCGAATCCCATTTTTGACCCCAATAGATGTAGTATTAATTTCCACCCGCTTCACTCCTACTATGCAATAGTTGTATATTTAATACTCACATTTATAAAAAAAACAAGACTTATTGGCTTAGGCCTTATTATTCACATTATTGCAGATTATGCGGATTGCTTAATGATGTTTAGAAGCTGAAGTTGAAAATATGATTTAGACATCTGTAAATAAGTTCATATACCATTTTAACTTTGAAATCGTGCATTAATAATTTGAATTATTTTTAGATCAGATGATTTTAAAAATCTAAGCATAGCATAGTTTACGGTTCTATTTTTAGAAGAAATATGAGCGAAATAGAAACGAATTATGTGTGCTATTTCAAAGTTAAAATGGTATTAATCTTGCTAAATATATCTACGTTAGGTCGAGCACAGTCGAGATCCTTATTAAATCATATAGTTCTCGTCTACGCTCGAACGGACAAATACAAGATTTTTTTTAATCAGTAATTTATGATTTCACTTAACCCGAAAAATTCATTGAAATAAAAGAAATCTGAGTGTAAAGCGTTATATTTAAGTATCTAAGATCAAATATTTCACTTTTAAAAACCACCCAGATTTGAATACTAAAAATACATTATTTTATCGAGGAAATCAAT